>DASWUW010000819.1:0-7578 GCA_036406335.1 Trebonia sp. | reverse complement strand
GACGCGGCGTGCACGAACGGGAAGTGCGCCGCGTCGAGGAAGTTGTCCACCAGCTGGCCGGCGCTGGCCCGGGTGCGCACGGTGCCCGACCGGGCCCGGGTCAGCCCCGGCGCGTCCCACTCGGGGAACGCGGGCAGCGGCCCCAGCGGCTCTTCGGGCGCCAGCCAGATCAGCCCGTAGGCCTCGGTCACGCCGTAGGCGGGGCGCAGCCGGACCCGTTTGCTGACGTTCCCGCCCCGGCCGAGCGACGGGATCAGGTCGCACTGGCCGGCGGCGTCGTACTGCCAGCCGTGGTAGGCGCAGGCCAGCCGGGCGCTGCCGTCGGCGGCGCGGGTGATCGTCCCGGCCGACAGCGGCGCCAGCCGGTGCGGGCACTGGTCGGTAAACGCCGCCAGCTGCCCGTCGAGCCGCGCGACCACCCAGGCCTGACCCGCCACCAGGATCCGGGCGGGCTCGTCGGCGGTGACGTCCTCGGCGGGCGCGACCGGGTGCCAGGCCCGGCGCCAGACCGGGCTCGCGTTGCCCAGCGGCGCGGCCGGGGCGCCTGCGTCGGTGCTTGTTTCGGTCATGCCGCGGTCACCTGTCTCTGCGGTTGCCGTCCGGTCAGGCGGCCAGGCCCTGGATGCGGGCGGCCGCGGCCGCGTGCGCGCGCAGCTTCTCCTCGGTGCCCGGCAGCGTCAGCGCCCCGTCCCGGACCAGCACCCGCCCGGCCACCACGGTGTGCCGGGCCGCGGCCGGCCCGCAGCGCAGCCACGCCTCGACCGGGTCGACAAGCGCCCCGGCGTACTGCACGCCTTCCTGCGGCCAGCAGACCAGGTCCCCGGCGGCGCCCACGGTCAGCTCGCCGATTTCCCCGGCGCGGCCCAGGCAGGCGGCGCCGCCGCGGGTCGCGATGTCGAGGACCTCGCGCGCGGTCATGCCGGCGGGACCGAGGCGCTGCCGGCCGAGCAGCAGCGCCGCCCGGGACTCGATCCACAGCGAGGCGCTGTCCGTCGAGGCGGACCCGTCGCAGCCCAGCCCGACCGGCACCCCGGCGGCGCGGAATTCGCGGACCGGGGCGAACCCGCCGCCGCCGATGAGCATGTTGGACGACGGGCAGTGGGCCACGCCGGTCCCGGCGGCGCCGAGGCGGGCCACCTCGGCCTCGTTCGGGTAAATGCAGTGGGCGACCCAGGACCGGGAGGTGAGCCAGCCGACCTCCTCGAACTGCTCCACCGGCCGCCGCCCGAAGCGTTCCAGGCAGAACGTGTCCTCCTCCGGGTCTTCGGCCAGGTGGGTGTGCAGCCGGACGTCCAGCTTCTCGGCCAGCTCCGCGGTTCGTTTCATCAGCGCGGGCGAGACGGAGAACGGCGAGCACGGCGCCAGCGCCACCTGCACCATGGCGGCGGGAGACGGGTCGTGGTGCAGTTTGACCAGGCGCTCGCTGTCCGCGAGGACCTCGTCGTCGTCCTGCACGACCGAGTCGGGCGGCAGCCCGCCGTCCTTCTCCGACAGGGTCATCGACCCGCGGGTGCAGTGGAACCGCATCCCGGTTTCCCGCGCCGCGGTGATCTGCGCGGTCCACAGGTCGCCGCCGCCGCGCGGCGCGACGTACAGGTGATCCATGGTGGTGGTGCACCCGCCGAGGGCGAGCTCGGCGAAGCCGATCCAGGCCGACAGGTAGGACGACTCCTCGTCCAGCCCGGCCCACAGCGGGTAGAGCGCGGTCAGCCAGGAGAACAGCGACCCGTTGATCGCCGGGGTGTAGGACCGGGTGAGGTTCTGGTAGATGTGGTGGTGGGTGTTGACCAGCCCGGGTGTCACCAGGCAGCCCGACGCGTCGAGGATCTCGGCCGCCGGCGGCTCAGGGTCGGCCGAGGAGCCCACCGCGGAGACCAGCCCGCCGGTGACGGCGACCCACCCGCCCCGCAGCTCGCGCCCTTCGCCG
This sequence comes from Trebonia sp., assembly GCA_036406335.1. Classification (GTDB taxonomy): domain Bacteria; phylum Actinomycetota; class Actinomycetes; order Streptosporangiales; family Streptosporangiaceae; genus Trebonia. Next base: position 5,651 of record DASWUW010000819.1, on the reverse strand, counting down.
TCGCCGGTAGCGACCAGCCTGGCGTTGCGTACCAGCAGGTCCGCGGTCGGCTCACTCATCTCAAGCGCCCCCAAGGTCGAGGTCAAGGACCATCAGCGCCCGCCCGAACGGAGCGGGGTTCCTCGTTCATCCGAGCCCGGGTCCACCGCGGCCCGGCGGACCCCGGTCCGGTCGCTACCGCGCACCGCCCATCGAGAAACGGGTCAGGACGGCCGACTCGGCCACCGCGACGAGATTGTAGAGCAGCACCGACACCCCGGTCAGCAGCGCCGCCGACGCCCAGATGTCGACGTAGTTGAACGAGTTGGCGTCTTGCAGCATCCCGTAGCCCATGCCGACGCCGGTGGCCAGCCATTCCGCCAGCATCGCGCCGATGACGGCGCCCGGTACCGCGATCCGGGCCGAGGCGAACAGCGCGGGCAGCGACGACGGCAGCATGACCTTGCGGGCCACCGTCCAGGGCCCGCCGCCGTAGGCGCGGACCAGGTCGGCCGACTGCCGGGAGGCCGAGCGGAGCCCGAACGTCATCGTGACCAGGGCCGGGAAGAACACCACGATGCCGGCGATCACGGTGGTGGCCACGATCCCGCGCCCGAACACCAGCGTCAGCACCGGCGTCATCGCGACCAGCGGGACCGAGCGGACCAGTACCGCCAGCGGCAGCAGCATGCCGGCGATGATCCGGGACAGCACGAAGGACAGCGCGACGGCCACCGCCGCGATCAGGCCGGCGACGAACCCGTAGAGGGCGTCGAGCAGCGTGCGGCCGAGCCCGCCCCATACCGGCTGGGCGCCGGAGTCGGCCACGGGCCCGTGCAGCAGGTAGGTGAACACGTCGGCCGGGGTCTTGGCGATCAGCGGGTCGAGCTTGAACGCGGCCACGAACGCCCACCACAGGCCGACAAGCACCGCCAGCGTGACGAACGCGTTGAACGCCGGCCGGATCAAAAGCCAGCCTCCGGTCCAGGTCAGCCCGGGCCCGCGGCCGCGGGCGGCGCCCACGGCCGGAACGCCGTCGAGCGCGACGCCGTCGAGCGCGCCCTCGCCGACCGTCGCGTCGGCCGCCGTCTCACTCACAGCTCGCCTCCCGAAAGAGTGGTGGTCTGCGCCCAGGGCAGCGCGACCCGGGCGACCAGCGCGGTCAGCCCGTAGCCGACGCCCGCCACCAGGCCCGAGACCAGGGCGATGTCCCAGGTCCGGGGCACCTGGACCGATGCCTGGCTGACGGTCATGGCGATGCCGAGGCCGGTGTCGATATGTCCCAGGTACTCGCCGACGATGGCGCCGAGCAGCGCGGCCGGGGCCGAGATCTTCAGTGCGGCCAAGGTAGCGGGCAGGGCGGCGATCAGCCGCACCTTGACCAGCTCGGCCCACCGGCCGCCGCCGTAGGCGCGGACCAGGTCAAGCGTCACCGGGTCGGCCGACCGCAGCCCGAGCAGCGCCCCGATCAGCGTGGTGAAGAAGACGGCCAGCGCGGACAGGGTGATCATCGGCGTGGTCCCGGAGAACAGCAGTGACAGGATCGGGCCGATCGCGACCAGCGGCAGGCAGTAGGACGCCACCGCGAGCTGGACCACGATCCGCTCGGCCGGCGGCACCAGCAGGACCACGGCGGCGAAGACGAGCGCCAGGCCGTTGCCGACCGCGTAGCCGCGCAGCGCCTCACCCAGGGTGGCCGCGATCAGGGGCTGGTAGAACGACCAGCCGTCGTCGGCCAGCTGCGCCAGCACCTGGCCGGGAGTAGGCACCCCGGAGCCCTTGGCGCCGAACGCGGTGACCGCCAGCAGCCACCAGATCCCGATCAGCACTACCAGGCCGATCAGCGCGGTCGCCCAGGAGGGGAGGCGGTTCACGGGGGACCCGCACCCAGGCGGCGGGTCACTGCTTTTCTCCCTGGCTGCCGCCGAACAGCAGCTCAGACAGCTTGTCCGCGTAGGCGTGGAACTCCGGTGTCCGCATCATCTCGGGAGTGCGCGGCCGGGGAAGGTCGATCAGGACGCTGGCCAGGATCTTGCCCGGCCGGGGGGTCATGACCGCGACGACGTCGGACAGCAGCACGGCCTCGTTGATCGCGTGGGTCACCAGCAGCGTGGTGACCGCGCGGGCCTGCCAGATCCGCTGCAGCTCGAGGTTGAGCCGCTGCCGGGTCATGTCGTCCAGCGCACCGAACGGCTCGTCCAGCAGCAGCACCTTCGGGTCGACGACCAGCGAGCGCGCGATGGCGACCCGCTGCCGCATGCCGCCGGACAGCTGCGCGGGCCGCGCCTTCTCGAACCCTTCCAGGCCGACCAGCTTGACCAGGTCGGCGACCGCGGACGGGGGTGTCTTGAGACCGGAGATCTCCAGCGGGAGCCGGATGTTGGCCGCGACCGAGCGCCAGGGCAGCAGCGCGCTGTCCTGGAACGCGATCCCCAGGTGGTGCAGCCGCCGCGCGGTGGCGGGCGGCTCGCCGTGCACCAGGGCGGTGCCTGCCGTCGGGGTGTCGAGGTCGGCCAGGATGCGCAGCACGGTGGACTTGCCGCACCCGGAAGGGCCGAGGAGGGACAGGAACTGCCCCTCCCGGCTCTCCAGGTCGACGCCGTCCAGCGCGACCACGCTCGTGCGGCCCATCCGGAACTCCTTGCGCAGCCCCGACAGCGACAGGCCGGCCGCGCTCGTGATCGGAGGAGTGTCGATAGTCATGGGCCGGTCAGACGAGAGACGGATCGTCCTTGTAGATCCCCTCAAGGACCGACAGGTCGAACAGTTTGTCCTGCGTGAGGTTGATCCCGCCGATCGCGAGGGTCTTGAGGTTCTCCTCGATCAGCGTCGGGGTGACGGTGAACAGGCCGTTCGCGGTGGTGTCGGCGTCGAGGAGGAGGGTGTTCTGCGACTTCGACTCCAGCGTCTGCTCGGCCGTGGTCAGTCCCAGGCCCTTGCCGTACACGGTAGCGGCGAGGCTGGCGCCGAGTTCCGGGTTGGCGAGGTTGTCCTTCCATCCCTTGATCTCGGCGGTCAGGAACGCCTTGACCACGTCGGGCTTGGACGACAGCGTCTCGGTGGTGGTGAAGTAGGTCTCTGACACCAGCGGGTAGCCCTGGTCGGCGAGCAGGAACGTGGTCACGTCGAAGCCCTTGGAGCGCAGCTCGTTCGGCTCGTTGGTGATGAACGAGAACCAGCCGTCGACCGTGCCCTGAGTCAGCGGGGTCGGGTCGAACTGAACCGACACCACCTTGATCTTGGTCACGTCGAGCCCGGCCGCCTTAAGGAACGCGTTCCAGACCGAGGTGTTGGCCACCTGGACGCCGATCTTCTTGCCGTACATGTCCTTGGCCGTCTTGATCGGGGTCTTGGTCATCGACATGATCGCGAACGGGTTCTTCTGGTACTGAGCCCCGATGATCTTCAGCGGCGCGCCCTTGACGATGGCGGCGCCGGTGATGTCGGGAGACGACACGCCGAACAGGGCCTTGCCGGTGGCGACGTCGGCCTCCATCGGCGTGGCCGAGGCACCGCCCGCGATCAGGCTCACCGAGCTGAACCCCTGCGCCTTGTAATAGCCCTTGCTGTCGGCGATGTAGCTGCCGGCGAATTCGACGTTCTTGATCCAGGACAGCCGGTAGCTGAGCGCGCCGAGGTCGGCTGCCGCGCTGGACGACGCCCCCGTCGAGGCGGACCCCGGGGCGGCCGCCGGGCTGGACGAACTGGACGAGCTGGAGCAGGCCGCGAGCACCGGGGCGGACAGGGCGGCGATTCCGCCCGCCGTCAGCAGGCGCCGCCGGCCCAGGCCCGCGCTGACCAAGGCGGAAGTCTGGTTGGTAGCCATCGAGACGAAAGTGCCCCTCTCACTTAGGTACAACGGCGCGCCTTAGCGCCCGGATTCAGCCGACGCTAGGGTTGGGCAATTTCCGTCACGTGATACGAATATGTCGCGGCGGTTACGTCGCCCGACCGAGTTACTGTTGTTACTACTCCGTAACCTTCGGTTCGGGTCGCGGCCGTCTACTGCGGCGACCGGGTGGCCGGGATGACCGGCCGGATGATGTCCAGCGGCCCCTGCGGCACCGCGACGGCGGCCGACGACCAGCCCCAGATGGACAGCATCACCCGCCCGGGGTCGCTGTAGCCGTCGCGCCCGTGGGTGAGCCGGTAGTTGTCGACGCAGATGAGGTCGCCCGCTTCGGCCGGGAACATGGGGCCGCTGTCCCGCGCTGCCTCGACCGCCGCCGACCAGCGCCGGATGAGTGCCTCCGAGGCCGTCTCGAGGTCGGGCGCCTCGCCGGGCACCGGCGCCTGGAACGGGTGGTGCCGGACCTGGATGCGCCCGGAGTCCGGCAGCTGGCGGGCGATCGGCGCGTAGGCGGCGAGCGGGAAGTTCGGCTCCGACTGGTCGATGTCGGTCTCCCAGGCGAACCGGGCCACGTCCAGGTACTCCGGGTCGGCCGCCATCAGGTCGAGCAGCCGGAGCCCGTCGACCAGGAAGGACGCTCCCTCGCCGCCGGAGTCCGGCCGCCCGCACCACAGGAACAGGTAGTCGGGCCCGAAGTCGCCGAAGCCGAATCCGTCGTTATGCGGCACCATCCGTTCCTGTGTCGCGGTGAACCGGCGCTTGCGCCCCCGTTCGTCCGCCGGCTGGTCCGCGACGACGGCGGCCTCGGCTTCCTGCTTGTCCTTGGTCGCCTCGAACTGCAGCCCGAACCGGCGCAGGTCCCCGCCGAGGAACGCCCGGCCGGCCGCGAACGCCGCCTCCTGGTCAGCGCACCCGGGAACGATCGCCGCGCCCCGCGCGGTCACCTCGGCCCGGGCCTCTTCCGGGCTGCCGACCCGCCGCGGTACGACGCTGGCCAGGGAAAAATCCATCCGAGAACCCCCTTCGGTGCGAACGGGTGCGCCTGCCACCCACCCCGGCTCCCGACGCTAACCCGGCCGCGTTTCACCCCGGTTAACCGCCCGCGCCCGCCGGCGAGATGTTCTCCGGTCAGGGGACTCGCGAGGCCGGCGTTCTCAGGCCTGGCTCAGCAGCTCGGCCAGCCCGGCGTCCAGGTCGAGGAAGGCCGACTCCTCGCCGCCCGGGACCAGTTCGAAGGTCCGCGCCAGGAACGCCCCGATCCCGGCCGCGCTGACCTCGAAGCGGGCGCAGGCATCCGGGGAGCCGAGCTCGATGTTCAGGATCTTCTCACTCGTGCCAGCCGGTTCCGCCGCGGTGCGCGCCGGCGCGGGCCAGGCCCGGACATCCCCGATCCCTTCGCGGTCGTACAGGGCCGCCGCGAGCAGGTCACGGCTGAGGAACCAGTCGACCGGCTCCTCGCGGCCGGCGTCGAGCGACATCCGCACCGCGTACGGGTCCTGGCGGCTGTAGTGCAGGTCGGCCTTCATCGGCACGGTCAGGTCCGGGCCGATCAGCCGCAGGTCCTGGCCGGCTGTGACCGTTCCGCGGTCGGTGCTGCTCATTGCTACCCCCAGTGACATTGGCAAGACCATCTGTCAGAAAGACTGACCCGGCCCGGTAGCGGCCCGATTCTCCGCTTGGGTGCAGGACAGTTGCGGCCGGCACCGTCGGCCAGCTGCTCGGTTTGGTGGTCACCGGGAACCTGGCCAAGTTCGGCCAGCACCCGGACCTGCGGGACTACCGGCTCGGCACCGGCAGCCGGGTCCTGGTCGAGTCGTCTCCC
>DASWUW010000818.1:0-2407 GCA_036406335.1 Trebonia sp. | reverse complement strand
CCGCCCGCGTCGGGGAAGATCACCACGCCCGGCCACGGGCCGCCGGACTCGGGAACATGCAGCGTTCCCTTTGCCTGGCCGTCGGCGGTGGGAATCAGCACGTCTTGCTGCGGCATTGTCGCGCTCCCGTGATCGTCAGCTGGCTCGCCCTGTAGATAACTACCATGCCGACGGGACGCGCGGCGGCAGGAAACCGCAGCTGACCACTCGATCGGAGGTCTAAGGCGCAACCCGCAATTTCCGTCGAAACGGGTCAGGCTTACCCTGACAGGCCGGGCTTACTCAGGTGACCGGGCGTTCGAACGCGGCCCGCCACCCGGCTGCCTGCGGCTCGGGTGGCTGGCCGCCCAGCCCCGAAGCCACCCGTCGTAGAACCAGCGCCCGGACAACTGGCCGCCGTAGATAACCCAGCCGACGCCAACTAGCCACGACTGCACGATCAGCACGGTGCCCAGCGCCCCGTAGGTGACCGCGTTCGACACGATGACCGGCTGGAAGACCAAGGCGGAAAAAGCCCGCAGGCCAGCCAAGAACGCCACTGTGGCCACCGCGCCCGGCATCGCCGCCAGGTAGCTCACCCGGCTGCCGACCAGGAAGCGAAGTCCCCACCAGAAGAAGGCGAGGCCGAGCACCACCGCCACCGACACCCGGATCACCGTCTCGGCGGACGCATGGCGGGTGAGCGGGCCTACCGTGGCCACCGCGTAGACATAGGCGATGAAGACGACCAGCCAAACCGCCTGGCGCCAGATCCGGTGCCACGGCCCAGCGGGAAGGTGCCAGATCTTTTCGAACCCGGTCTGCACGCTGCCCGCGAACGTCACCCCGAAAACAACCGCCAGCAACAGGCTGAAGAAGCTCGTCGTACCCAGGACCCGGGCGGGCGTGGCAAAGAGCTGTATCACCGCTTGGGCAGAGGAGCCGGTTAGGCCCATGCCGTAGACCACCCATCTGGCGAGGCCGTAACGCGATACGGCGCTGGCCGCAGCGACGACGACAAGCAGCGGGAACACGGTGAGCATGGCCAGCGCGCCGAAGCTCATGGCCCGTTCCGTGAGTTCAAATTCTTTACCGCTAAGATAAAGGTCTTTGACCGGGAGATCGCGCCCGAACCGTCCGAAACTGCGGCGCGTCAACGGGGCCGCGCGGACACCGCGACGATAGCCGCCACCACCGCGGCGACGATGAAAACGATGCCTCGGCCGCTCTTGTGGTCAGTCAGCATCAGAACGCCGACGCCCAGCGCGACGACAGCGACGAAACAAGCCACAGCCAGGTAGACCGGGCTACGTCCGAAAGGCCCGTAAGGCATATGTCCAAGGTAACACCGTCATACTGCACTGTCAGCAAGCGCTAATTCAGCTGCTTCGTAGTTCGCAGGTCATGAGCGCACGACCCACGCGGCCGGCCATAGCCGCCAAGGAGAGTCAGCATGGAAATACCGCTGCCGTCGCCGGGTGCGCCGGTCAGTCACGTCACGACCGCAAGCCCGATGGGCCCGCTTACCCTCGTGGCGGCGGCCGGCAGCCTGACCGGCCTGTACTTGGACGTACAGCGCTATGGCCCGGACCCCGCTGTTCTCGGTGCCCCGGACGACAGCCTGGCCGCCCCGTTTGCCGCCCCCGTACTTCAGCTGGCCGCTTATTTCAGCGGCCAGCTGACTCGCTTCGACCTACCGATCGAGCCGCCCGGAACCCCATTTCAGCAGCAGGTCTGGAAAACCATGCGCGATATCCCCTACGGGCAGACAATGACCTACGGGCAGCTTGCGGCCCGCCTCGGAAGGCCGGGCGCCGGGCAGGCGGTGGGCGCGGCCAACGGCCGGAACCCGGTCTTTATCATGGTGCCCTGCCATCGTCTTATCGGCGCCGACGGCAGACTGAGAGGCCACGGCACCGGAATCGCGCATAAGCAGTTTCTGCTGCGCCTCGAGCAGCAGGCCGCCGATGCCACTAGCATCCCGGGTCCGGCTTAGGGCGGTCAGCTGACAAAGCGATTCCCGGCCGGGGTGCGCCCCGGCCGGGAATCGCTAGTCAGCGCGGCCGGTCAGAACTGGCCGTCAGCGGTGCCGTGGGTGACGGAGATGCCGGGCAGCGCCGACACCAGGCGCAGCACGCCCGCCCGCACCTGGGGCTGGCCGGAACCCGCGACCAGTGCGTCCTCGCAGTCCTCCCATACGTAGTCGTCGATCTGCAGGCCGCCGGCCGGCCTGTTCTTGACCTGGGCCGAGAGCCAGGCGGGGACCGGGGTCGCATAGGGCCAGGCCATCTTTAGCGCCGCGGTACCCAGGTCGCCGGCGGCCGCGTAGGCCGCCGCGGCGACTTCTCGTCCGAACTGGCCGTCGCCCTGGTTGTTGTCCCTGCTGACCTGGGGCGGCAGGCCGGCCTCGGTCGGCGAGAAGAAGTAC
>DASWUW010000817.1:0-1552 GCA_036406335.1 Trebonia sp. | reverse complement strand
TCACCTTCGCCGTCCGCCGGGCCACTGCGCGAGTCACCCGGATTCCGGCCCGAACGTAGAGAACGCTACCCGTCCATAGCGGCGGAAACCACGAAGTCGGCCCGATGTGCCTCGGCCCAGGTTGCCCCGCCGGCGCGTCAGAGGTCAGGCCAATTCTTGGCAGACGTGTCTTGGCGTGCGCTCCGGCGCGGCTTACTGTAGTAGTCACAGAGAGACGACCAGGTTCCGCGCGGGCGCTCGCTCAGTGCCGAGCGTACGCGGGGCCGTGCCGGGAGGGCACCGCATGAGCCAGGCAACCGCGCCGATCCGCCACACCGACCGCTTCTACATCGGCGGCCAGTGGGTGGCAGCGTCATCCGACGCCACCATCAACGTCATCGACTCCGGCACCGAGCAGGTCTACTTCACCGTGGCTGAGGCCCAGGCGGCCGACATCGACCGCGCCGTCACCGCGGCTAAGGAGGCCTTCGACAACGGCCCCTGGCAGTGGCTGAGTCACGCCCAGCGGGCCGACTACCTGCGGGCGCTCGGCGCGGAGCTGAACAAGCGCTCCGACGACATCGGCCAGATCTGGCCGCGCGAGTCGGGCGTGCTGGCCGCCGTGGCCCGCTACGGCGGCGCCGGCGCGGACACTACCTTCAGCTCGTTCGCCGCGCTGGCCGACACCTACCAGTGGGAAGAGCCGGCCAAGCCGTCGCGCCCGCGTTGCTGGCTGGCTGCACCGTGGTGCTCAAGAACTCGCCCGAGGCGCCCGGCGAGGGCTACCTGCTGGCTGAGGCGGCCGAAGCCGTCGGGCTGCCGGCCGGCGTCCTCAACGTGGTCACCGCCGACCGCGAGGTATCCGAGCTGCTAGTCCGCGACCCGCGGGTCGACAAGATCACCTTCACCGGTTCCACCGCCGCGGGCCGGCGGATCGCCTCCATCTGCGGCGAGCGCATCGCCCGGGTCACCCTGGAACTCGGCGGCAAGTCCGCCGCGGTCATCCTGGACGACATCGACATCGAGACGGTCGCCCGGACCCTGTCCCAGGCCGAGTGCTTCCTGTCCGGCCAGGTCTGCTCCTCGCTGACCAGGATCGTGGTCCCCCGGGCCCGGCACGACGACCTGGTGGAGGCGCTCGCGGCCACGTTCAGCCAGGTACGGGTGGGCGACCCGTTCAGCCGCGAGTCTCAGATGGGCCCGCTGGCGGCCGAGCGGCAGCGCGACCGGGTCGAGGGGTACATCGCCAAGGGCGTCGCCGAGGGGGCCAAGCTCGCCGCCGGCGGCGGCCGCCCCAAGGACCTCGACCGCGGCTGGTACATCGAGCCCACGGTGTTCGGCAACGTCGACAACCACTCCACCATCGCCCAGGAGGAAATCTTCGGCCCGGTGCTGTCGGTCATCCCGGCCGAAGACGAGGACGACGCGGTCCGGATCGCCAACGACACCATCTACGGCCTGAACGCTTCGGTGTTTACCAGCGACGTGAACCGGGCCCGCCAGGTCGGCGGCCGCCTCCGCTCCGGCACCGTCGGGCACAACGCCATGCGCACCGACTTCGGCGTCAGCTTCG
>DASWUW010000816.1:0-1588 GCA_036406335.1 Trebonia sp. | reverse complement strand
CGCCAGCACCTCGGAGAAGCCGCCGACCGCCCACTTGGCCGCCTGGTAGGCGGACAGGCCCGGGGTGGCCAGCCGCCCGCCGATCGAGGAAATCTGGATGACGTGACCGCCGCCGGCCTCGCGCAGCGCCGGCAGCGCCGCCTTGGTCACGTTCACCACGCCGAACAGGTTGGCGTCAACCTGCGCCCGGAAGTCAGCCAGCGTGATGTCCTCCACCGCCGCGAGGTTGGCGTAGCCGGCGTTGTTGACCACCACGTCGATGCGGCCGAACGCCGCGATTCCGGCCGCGACCGCCGCGGCGGCGGCCTCCGGGTCGGTGACGTCCAGGGCGGCCGGGAGAACGCGGTTGCCGTAACGGCCGGCCAGGCCGGCCAGGCTGGCCGGGTCGCGGGCGGTGGCGACCAGCTGATGCCCGGCCGCCAGCACGGCCTCGGCGATCTGACGGCCGAGACCGCGGCTGCTTCCGGTGACCAGGAAGACCTGCGGCCGGGCGCTCTCTTGCACGGGGTGCTCCTTTGCCGATAAGACTTAACGAAACGTCGGTTTGATAATAACACAACGGTGTTGCGCTAGATACACTGAAGTCATCATGACCCCAGAGACCTACCAGCGGGCGCGCCGCCCCGAGCAGAAGCTCGAGCGCCGGGACGCGATCCTCGGCGCCGCCCGTGAGCTCGCGCTGCGCGACGGCGTCCGGGCCGTGAGCCTGGCCGACATCGCCGCCCGGGTGGGGATGCACAAGTCGGCGCTGCTGCGCTACTTCGAGACCCGGGAGCAGATCTTCCTCGAGCTGACCGCGCAGGCCTGGCGGGAGTGGACGGCGGGGCTGCGGGCCGGGCTCGGCCAGGCTCCCGCGGGTGACGCGGACCTGGTCGCCGATGTCCTGGCCCGGAGCTTCGGCGACCGGCCGCTGCTGTGCGACCTCATCGCCCATACGCCGCTCAACCTGGAGCGCAACGTGTCGGTGGAGGCCGTGCAGCGCTACAAACTGACGTCACTGGGCGCAGTGGACGAGGCCGCGGCCCTCATCCGGCCCGTACTGCCGGCCCTGACCCCCGCCGAGTGCGTCGAGGTCGTCTCCGCGCTCGCGTCCCTGGCCGGCGCGGTATGGCAGATCGCCAACCCGGGCTCCGTCCTGGCCGGGCTCTACGCCTCCGACCCGGCGCTCAGCCGGGCCTGTGTCGACCTTGTCCCGAGGCTTCGCCGGACCGCGGAGATCCTGTTCGCGGGCCTGATCCCGAGCAGGCCCGCCGAGACACTGCCTGCCACTGAGACGCCGCAGGCCCGGTCGCGGACCTAGGCTGCCGGTGTCAGTTGCCCTCGGGGCGGAGGTGGCCTGTGCTCGACAGCCTGACCCACGACGACAGTGAACCCCCGTCGATCGGCCTGGTTCCCCCAGGCACCTCCTGGGAAGCAGTGCATGACCACATCAAGATCGCGCACGACTTCCTGCTGGTCGAGTCGGGCGGTGAGTACCACGGGGCCTACTGGACCGGCACCGAGATGATCGTGCTGGGCGACCTCGGCCCCGACCAGGACGACGCCCTCGACGACTTCCGCGAGCAACTCCGCCAGCGCGGCGAACTGT
>DASWUW010000815.1:0-5751 GCA_036406335.1 Trebonia sp. | reverse complement strand
GATGATGTCCGGGATCTCGAACGCCTCGGCCCGGGGCAGCGAGCGGACGTCGATCCGGCGGTCGAGGCGCAGCTCGGCGTTGCAGGCGCTCTCCACCGCTTCCTTGAAGCCGGGCGGCACCGCGTCCAGGTTGAAGTCCATCCGCGCGGTCAGCGGCTCCATGTTGCCCCCGGTGACCAGTGCGCCGAAGTCGCGGAAGACCACGCCGCAGAGCACGTGCAGGCCGGAGTGGGTCCGCATCAGCGCGGTACGCCGGCCGTCCTCCAGCGCCCCGCGCACCGCGGTGCCGGGAGCCGGCACCGGGTCGCCCTCGGCCGGCACCAGGTAGACGTCGTCCGGGGTCTTGCGCGCATCCGCGATCCGGGTCTGCACCCCGCCCCACAGCAGCACCCCGTGGTCCGGCGGCTGGCCGCCCCCGCCCGGGTAGAAGGCGGACTGGTCGAGAACGATCCCGTCCGGTCCGGAGGCGAGTACCACCGCGTCCCACTCGCGCAGGGTCTGGTCGTCGAGGTCAAGCCGGCGTGTCCTGGTCACCCGACGCAGCCTACCCTCGTGAAGCGGCGCGGCTGTGGGCCAGTGCGAGACCCGCGCCGGCCAGGGCCAGGGCGGCCAGCGCGACCGCCGTCAGCAGGTAGGCATGCCCCGCGGTGAGCGCGAACGCACTCGTCGTACGGGCGGGCAGTGTCCCCGCCTGGTTCAGGTACAGCGCTCCGAAGGCGGCGATGCCGACGACGGTGCCCAGCTGGACCACGGTCACCATGACCCCGCTGGCATCGGCCGCGAGCGCCACCGGAACCCCGGACAGCACCCGGCCCATCAGCGCCCCGAAGGCCCCGGCCATGCCCCCGCCCGAGACGGCGAGCGCCAGGTACAGCTGCCCGCCGCCGTCAGCGCCCGAGCGCAGCAGCAGCCCGGCCCACAGCAGCCCGGCCGCGTTGACCACGAACCCGCCGGTGACCAGCCCGCCGTGGAACCGGGCGGGCAGCCGCCGCCAGTTCAGGCTGACCACTGCGAACGCGACCCCGCAGGGGATGAACGTGAGCCCGGCCCGCAGCGCGGAGTCGCCCAGGCCGTCCTGCAGCTGCAGCGTCAGGCTGAACAGCCAGCCGCCGAACACCGCCATCGTCGCGAACAGGCCGCCGAGCCCGGCCGCCATCCCGGGCAGGCCCAGCAGCGAACGGGGCAGGATCGGCTGCCCGCCGTGCGCCCCGACCCGGCTCTCCACCCAGCCGAGCAGGGCGAACAGCGCCACCGAACCCGCCAGCAGGGCCCAGCCCCAGGCCGGCCAGCCGAGGGAGTGACCCAGCACCAGCGGCAGCACCAGGGCGAGCACGGCCGGGGTGAGCACGGCCAGGCCGGGCAGGTCGAGCCGCCGCACCCGGTCTTCCTGGCCCCGGGCGGGCAGCCACCGTCCGCAGGCCAGCACGAGCAGCCCGACCGGCACGTTGACCAGGAAGACGGGCCGCCAGGAGCTGCCGAACAGGTTCGCGCTGACCAGCAGGCCGCCGATGACCTGCCCGAGCACGGCACCGCCGGAGATGACGGTGGCGTACAGGCTCATCGCCCGGGCCCGCGGCCCCGGCTCGGTGTAGCTGCGCTGGATCAGGCTGAGCACCTGGGGGATCATCGCGGCGGCGGCGGCGCCCTGGAAGAACCGCAGCCCGATGAGGGCGCCGGTCGTCGGGGCCAGGCCGCAGCCGAGCGAGGCCAGCGTGAAGAGCGCGATCCCGGCCAGGTACATCCGCCGGTGCCCGAGAATGTCGCCCAGCCGGGCCCCGTTGATCAGCAGCACCGCGTAGGCGATCGTGTAGCCGGCCACGATGAGCTGCAGCCCGGACCCGGACGCGCCCAGCGTGGCGTGCACGGAAGGCACGGCCACGTTGACGATGTTGACGTCGATCACGGCCATCAGCTGGCCGGCCAGCACGATGGCCAGCGCCGCACCGGGGGAAGCGACGCGGCCGGCCCGGCCGGGCCGCTGGCCGAGTCGCTGGCCGAGGCGCGAGGTGCGGCCGGCCGCGGCGGGCCCGACGCTTTCGCTGAGGTCTGTCATGACCGCTAGCCTGCCGCTCGGTCTATGCTGGTACCAGGAGCCTGATTATCCTGGTACTAACAGCACCTGGCTAGGTAACGGCGGGTAGGAGAGGATGGCCAGCATGAGCGTGCTGACGGTAAACGGTGCCGCGCGGCGGACCGAGCTGGCCGCGTTCCTGCGCAGCCGCCGGGAACGGATCAGCCCGGAGGACGTCGGACTGCCGGCCGGCAGCCGCCGCCGCACCGCCGGCCTGCGCCGAGAGGAGCTGGCGCAGCTCGCCGGGGTCGGTGTCACCTGGTACACCTGGCTCGAGCAGGGCCGGCCGATCAACGCCAGCGTCCAGGTGCTGGACTCGATCGCGCGCACCCTCCGGCTCGACGCCGTCGAGCGCGGCCACCTGTTCCGGCTGGCCGACGTGCCCGGCGCGGCCGGGCCCGCGGACTGCCCCGAGTGCCCGCTGCCGCCGGAGGTCCAGCGCATCCTGGACGCGCTGCCGTATCCGGCCAGCGTGCTCACCGAGCGCTTCGACCTGCTGGCCTGGAACCGCAGCTACGCCGCGCTGTTCCCCCGGCTTACCGCGGCGCCGGCGGGCGAGCGCAACACGCTGCTGTCCTGCCTCACCAGCCCGCCCTGCTGCAGCGCACTGCGAGAGCAGGACAAGTACTCCGCCACGCTGGTGGCCCAGCTGCGGGTGTCCTACGGCCGGCACGTCGGCGACCCCGCCTGGACGCACTTCGTCCGGCGGCTGGAGGCGCTGAGCCCGGACTTCGCCGCAGCCTGGGCGGCCCACGACGTGGCCCAGCCGGCCAGCCACGTCAAGCACTTCCGGCACCCCACCCTGGGAACGATCACCGCCAGGTCGACCAGCTTCGCCGTCGCCGCCGTGCCCGGCACCCGGATGGTGGTCTACACCCCGGACGACGCCGGCAGCGAGCGGGCGGTCGCCCGGCTGGCCGCGGGCGAGGAACTGACCGCCCGCTTCCCCTGCTGGAACTCCCACGGCCCGGAACGAGCGCCGCTTACCGCGGCGGCGGCCGGCTGATCCTTCCCCCGGGTCAGCCGGCCCGCCAGGCCGGCTCAGCCGGTGTTCTGCAGGCCGGCCGCGATGCCGCTGACGGTCAGCAGCAGCAGGCGCTCCAGATCCGCGCGCCCGGCCGGATCGGCCTCGTCCGCCCGCAGCGCCGACAGGGCGCGCAGCTGCAGGTAGGACAGCGCGTCCACGTAGGGGTCGCGCAGCACGATCGCCCGGGACAGCACCGAGCGGTTGGCCACCAGGCGGTCGTGCCCGGTGACGGCGAGGACGAGCCGCCGGGTGCGGTCGTACTCGGCCAGCACCCGGTCGGACAGGTCGGGCCGCCCGCCCAGGGACAGGTAGCGGGCGGCGATCTCGCGGTCGGTCTTGGCCAGCGACATCTCGGCGTTGTCGAGCAGCGTGGCCAGCAGCGGCCACTCGCGGTAGGCGCGCCGCAGCCGCGCCAGCCCCTCGGCCGGGATGTCACCGTCGGAGTCGCCCTGCGCGATGCCGGCCCAGACGGCCGCGGCCAGGCCGCTGCCCAGCCCGTACCAGCCGGGCAGGTTGAGCCGGGCCTGGGCCCAGGCGAACACCCAGGGAATGGCGCGCAGGTCCTCCAGGCCGAGCGGGCCGCCGCCGTGCCCGCGCCGGGAGGGGCGCGAGCCGATCCGCAGGCCGCCGATCTCTTCCAGCGGGCTGACCGCGGCGAACCACTCGGCGAAGCCGTCCGCCTCCACCAGCGTGCGGAACGCGCGCTTGGCGGCGTCGTCGATCGCGGCCGCGAGGCCGGCGAAGGCCGTGGCGGCGGCGCCGTTACGGTCCGCCACCGACGGCAAGGAGGCCAGCAGCACCGCCGACGTGACCTGCTCCAGGTGGCGCAGCCCGATCACCGGCTGGCCGTAGCGGGCGAAGATGACCTCGCCCTGCTCGGTAACCTTCAGCCGGCCGTCGACCGAGCCGGGAGCCTGGGCCAGTACCGCGCGCCCGGCCGGGCCGCCGCCGCGGCCGATCGCGCCGCCCCGGCCGTGGAACAGCGTGAGCTTGACGTCGTGCTGCACCGCCCACGCGGCGAGTTCCGCCTGGGCGTCGAACAGCCGCAGGGTCGCCGAGGCGGGGCCGAGTTCCTTGGCCGAGTCGGAGTAACCCAGCATTACCTCCAGCTGCCGCCCGGTCGCCGCCAGGCGGGCGGCCACGGCCGGGATGTCCAGCATGCCGGTCAGCACGGACGGGGCGTTGGCCAGGTCGGTGCCGCTCTCGAAGAGCGGCACCACGTCCAGTACGGGTCCGTCTCCGTCGGGGAAGGCGTAGCCCGCGAGCTCGTACACCGCCGCGACGTCCGGCGCCGACGTGGTGAAGGAGATGACGTAGCGGCGGCAGGCGTCGGTGCCGTAGCGGCGCTGGATCCAGGCGATCACCCGGATGGTCTCCAGCACCTCCAGCGTCATCGGCGACCGGGGGGTACCCTCGCGCAGCTCGGCCAGCGCCCGGGCGTGCACCTGCGAGTGCTGGCGCACCTCAAGCCCGGCCAGGTGGAACCCGAAGGTCTCGGCCTGCCAGAGCAGGTGCTGCAGCTCGCCGTAGGCCTGGCGGACCGCGCCCGCCGCCGCCAGTGACGACTGGACCAGGCGCAGGTCGGCGAGGAAGTCACCCACGGCGCCGTAGGCCAGGTCGAGGTCCCGGGTCCGGGTGGCGGCGAGCCGCTCCGCCGCGTACAGCAGGTAGGCCCGGTAGGGCTCGCCGGGCGAGCGGGCGGTGATCTCCGCCAGCAGCTCCGGCTGCTCGGCGGCGGCGGCGGCCAGCGCCCGGCGCAGCTCGGGCGACGGCGGGGCGGAGCCCTGGTTGACGGTCAGCGCGCGGCCGATCCGGAGGCAGGCTGCCTCCAGGCCGCGCAGCGCGCGGTCGGCCTGGATCGTGGCGGCCTCCCGGGTCACCACGGCGGTCACGTTCGGGTTGCCGTCCCGGTCGGCACCGACCCAGGAGCCGAAACGCAGGAACGGCGGCACCGGTGACGGCGCCGCGCCGCTCTCGGCCCCCAGCAGCACCTGGTCGAGTGCCCGGTACACGGCGGGCACCAGCCGGAACAGCGTTTCGTCGAACGCGGTCATCACCGTGCGGACCTCGTCCGCCGGCGTCATCCCGGCCTCCCGCAGCTGGGCCGTCCGCCAGAGCAGGTCGACCTCCTCGCGCAGCTCCCGCGCCGCCTCCGCCTGCTCGGCGGCCCCGGCGGGCTGGTCGTCGATCGCGGTCAGCAGCCCGCTGAGCCGACGCAGGGACGCGACCACGGCGCGGCGGCGGGCCTCGGTCGGATGGGCGGTGAACACCGGGTGCACCCGCAGTCCGGCCAGCCGCTCGGCCAGGTGCTCGGCCCCGCCCTCGGCGATGAGCCGGCCCACCGCGTCGGCGAGCGACTCGCGCGGCGCCCGGTCCCCCGAGTCGCGCAACCGCAGCGTGCGCACCCGCTGCTGCTCCTCGGCCAGGTTGACCAGGTGGAAGTAGACGGTGAAGGCCCGGGCAACGAGCTCCGCCCGTTCCCAGGACCAGGAGGAGACCAGCGCGGTGATCTCGTCTCCGGCCGCGGCGGCCTCGGCCGACCCGCGGTCGGCGGCGGAACGGGCGGCGATCACCGCATGCCGCAGCTGTTCCACGTCCGCCAGCAGGTCAGCGCCGGCGGACTCGCTGATTACCTCGCCCAGTACCTCGCCCA
>DASWUW010000814.1:0-14622 GCA_036406335.1 Trebonia sp. | reverse complement strand
CGGCAAGCTCTTTAGCACCCGTAGCCGGGCAGCCCCGGTCAGGCGCGGTGCCGCTAACGCCCCTTGCCTTCCAGTAGCTGCTCGATCGCGGGGAGCAGTGTCTCCAGCGGCTGGCTGGTGCGGAAGGCGATGACGGTAGCGCCGTCCCCTTCGGGGGCGCGCACGGCGAAAAGCATGATGACCCGGCCCATGGCCGCGTCTATTTCCCGGACCGGGTCAGTGCTGTCGCCGCGGAGCCAGCGGCGCAGCACGTGGTTGTGGGCCGAGGCGACGGCGGCGGCCATGAGTTCGGCCTGCAGGGCGGCCGATTCGCCGCGGTCGGCGGACCGGCCCGCGATGTACTCACGGAACAGCCGCTGGTAACGGGCCACGCTGACGATCTCGCGGTCCCGCAGGACGGGCACCGTGCTGGTGAGCGCGTAGCGCTGCCGGGCCAGGTCGCCCTCTTCCAGGTAGTGCAGCAGCACCAGCCGGACCGCGTCGCAGACCGCGACGAGCGCGGTGCCGTGGCCGGCCGACCGTAGCCGGCCGTGGACCTGCTCCAGCAGCTGATCATGGTCCGGGAAGATGACGTCTTCCTTGGTGCGGTAGTGACGGAAGAACGTCGCGCGGCCCAGCCCGGCGGCCTCGGCGATGTCGTCGACGGTGGTCTGCTCGTAACCGCGTTCGTTGAACAGGCCGAACGCGGCCTGCGCGAGCCGGTCCCGCGTCGTGGGCTTGTTCATGAGCGGTTATCCTCCCTGGTCTGGGCTCTTGCCGCCACTTGCGACCATGGTTGATACTAAGTATCGTTCAAACGAGATCCAGTTGCATAGGTGGTGGTTACCCTGACCGCAACGCTCAACTTGCCCGTGCGCCGTCCCGTGCTGGCCGAGATACTGCCGGCGGGCCTGACCCGGACCGGCGTTACGATCCTGCTCGGCGCGGGGCTGACCGCGGCGGCGGCCCAGGTGTCTTTCCCGGTCCCGGGGTCTCCGGTCCCGGTCACCGGGCAGACCTTCGCCGTGCTGCTGACCGCGGCCGCGCTCGGGCCGGCCCGCGGCCTGGCCGCCCAGGCCCTGTACCTGATCACGGGACTCGCAGGACTGCCGGTCTTCGCTGCCGCGGGCCACGGCCCGGGGGTGGTCTTCGGCGCGAGCGGCGGCTACCTGGTCGGGTTCCTCGCGGCCGCCCTGATCGCCGGCTACGGCGCGCGGCGGGGGGCGGACCGCTCGCCCTGGCGGACGCTGGTGCTCTTCGCTGTCGCCTCCGCCGTCATCTACCTGGCCGGGACGGCCTGGCTCTGCCTGGACACCGGGATGTCGGTCCGGGCCGGGATCTCCGCCGGGGTCACGCCGTTCGTGCCCGGTGACGCGGCCAAGGCCCTGCTCGCGGCCGGGCTGCTGCCCGGTGCCTGGCGGCTAGCGGGCCGGGGCGCGGACAAGAGGAGTGAACGGTGAGCGCGTTGCCCGAATCGGCCGACGGCGAGCCGCTTGACCCGCATACGACGGCGGGGAAGCTCGCCGACCTGGAACGGCGCCGGCACGAGGCGGTGCACGCCGGGTCGGCCGCGGCGATCGAGAAACAGCACGCCAAAGGCAAGCTGACCGCCCGCGAGCGCATCGCGCTGCTGCTGGACGAGGGGTCGTTCACCGAGTTCGACGAACTCGCCCGGCACCGGGCCCACGACTTCGGGATCGAGGCCAACCGCCCCTACGGCGACGGGGTCGTCACCGGCACCGGCCTAGTCGACGGGCGTCCGGTCGCGGTCTACTCCCACGACTTCACCGTGTTCGGCGGCTCCCTCGGCGAGGTCTACGGGGAGAAGATCGTCAAGGTCATGGATCACGCGATGAAGGTCGGCTGCCCGGTCGTCGGGATCAACGACGGCGGCGGCGCCCGGATTCAGGAAGGCGTCGTCGCCCTCGGGCTGTTCGCGGAGATCTTCTTCCGCAACACCCGCGCGTCCGGCGTCATCCCGCAGATCAGCCTGATCATGGGGCCCGCCGCCGGGGGCGCGGTGTACTCTCCCGCGATCACCGACTTCACCCTGATGGTCGAGGGCACCAGCCACATGTTCATCACCGGACCTGACGTCATCAAAACGGTCACCGGCGAAGACGTCACCTTTGAGGAACTCGGCGGCGCGCACACCCACGCTTCGAAGTCCGGCGTCGCGCACTACCAGGCGAGCGACGAGGAAGACTGCATCGAGTTCGCCAAGCTGCTGCTGTCCTACCTTCCGTCCAACAACTTCGACGAACCGCCCGTCTTCCCGGCCACGCCCGACTACGGGGCCTCCGCCGAGGACGAGCTGCTTGACACCCTCATCCCGGACTCGGCCAACCAGCCGTATGACATGCACCGGGTCATCGAGACGGTGCTGGACGACGGGGAGTTCTGCGAGATCCACCAGGAATTCGCCCGCAACATCATCGTCGGGTTCGGACGGGTCGCCGGGGCACCCGTGGGAGTGGTCGCGAACCAGCCGATGCACTTCGCGGGGTGCCTCGACATCGACGCCAGCGAGAAGGCGGCCCGGTTCGTCCGCACCTGCGACGCGTTCAGCATCCCGGTACTCACCTTCGTCGACGTGCCCGGGTTCCTGCCCGGCGTCACCCAGGAACACTCCGGCATCATCCGCCGCGGCGCCAAACTCCTCTACGCCTACGCCGAGGCCACCGTCCCCAAGGTCACCGTCATCACCCGCAAAGCCTACGGCGGCGCCTACGACGTCATGGGCTCCAAGCACCTCGGCGGCGACCTCAACCTCGCCTGGCCCACCGCCCAGATCGCCGTCATGGGCGCCCCCGGAGCCGTTAACATCCTGCACCGCCGGGAACTCGCCACCGCCTCAGATCCCGACGCGCTGCGGGCCCGCCGGACCGCCGAGTACGAGGACACCCTCGCCAACCCCTACATCGCCGCCGAACGCGGCTACGTCGACGCCGTCATCCGCCCGGCCGAAACCCGCGCCGCCGTCACCCGGGCCCTGATCTCACTGCGCACCAAACGCGAAACCCTGCCCCCCAAGAAACACGGAAATATCCCGCTGTGAGCACCGGCATCGACCAGGGCGGTGCACCGCCGGTCATTACCGTTGTCCGCGGCGAGCCGACGCCGGCCGAGCTGGCCGCCCTGGTGACCGTTCTCCTGGCGCTGGGAGGCGCGGAGGCCGAGACTGTCCCCGACCGGCCTTCCGCCTGGGCGGACCGCACGCTCGTTCCCTGGCCCCGTCCTGGCGCCCAGGCCTGGCGTGCCTCCGCCCGGCCGCGCTGACCCAACCGAGGAGACTGTCAGCATGACCATCATGAAGGTCCTTATCGCCAACCGGGGCGAGATCGCGGTCCGGGTCGCCCGGGCCTGCCGGGACGCCGGGCTGGGCAGCGTCGCGGTCTACGCCGACCCGGACCGGGACGCGCCGCATGTCCAGGCGGCCGACGAGGCATTCGCGCTCGGCGGCGACACTCCGGCCGCCAGCTACCTCGACGTCGGCAAGATCCTGGCGGCCGCGGCCAAGTCCGGCGCCGACGCGGTCCATCCCGGCTACGGGTTCCTGTCCGAGAACGCCGAGTTCGCCCAGGCGGTCCTTGACGCCGGGCTGACCTGGATCGGCCCGCCGCCGCAGGCCATCCGCGACCTGGGCGACAAGGTCGCGGCCAGGAAGATCGCCCTGCGGGCGGGCGCACCGCTGGTGGCCGGGACCGCCGACCCGGTCGACGGCGCGGACGAGGTGACCGCCTTCGCCGAGGAGCACGGCCTGCCGGTCGCGATCAAGGCGGCGTTCGGCGGCGGCGGCCGCGGTCTCAAGGTGGCCCGCACGCTGGAGGAGATCCCGGAGCTGTACGAGTCGGCGGTCCGCGAGGCCGTCGGTGCCTTCGGCCGCGGCGAGTGCTTCGTCGAGCGGTACCTCGACCGCCCCCGGCACGTAGAAACCCAGTGCCTGGCCGACGCGCACGGGACCGTGATCGTCGTCTCCACCCGGGACTGCTCGCTGCAGCGCCGCCACCAGAAGCTGGTCGAGGAAGCCCCCGCCCCGTACCTGACCCCCGAGCAGGACGAGCTGCTGCGCACGGCGTCCAAGGCGATCCTGCGCGAGGCCGGCTACACCGGCGCGGGAACCTGCGAGTTCCTCGTCGGGCAGGACGGCACCGTCTCGTTCCTCGAGGTCAATACCCGCCTGCAGGTCGAGCACCCGGTTACCGAGGAAGTCACCGGCATCGACCTGGTGCGCGAGATGTTCCGCATCGCCGACGGCGAGCCGCTGGGCTACGACGACCCGGCGCCGCGCGGCCATTCGATCGAGTTCCGGATCAACGCCGAGGACCCCGGCCGCGGCTTCCTGCCCGGGCCCGGCACGGTCACCACCTGGGAGCCGCCGGCCGGGCCGGGGGTGCGGATGGACGCGGGCGTCCGGGCGGGCTCGGTGATCGGACCGGCCTGGGACTCGCTGCTGGCCAAGCTCGTCATCACCGGGGCCACCCGCGCGCAGGCGCTGCAGCGCGCCGCCCGGGCCCTGGCCGAGTTCCAGGTCGCCGGCCTGGCGACCGCGCTGCCGTTCCACCGGGCCGTCGTCGCCGACCCGGCCTTCGCCCCTGAGTTGCACGGCGACCCGGGCCCGTTCACCGTGCACACCCGGTGGATCGAGACGGAATTCCGCAATGAGCTGCCGCCGTGGGATACCACCGAGGGGTCAGCCGAAGCGGGCGGCCCGCAGGACCGGCAAACGGTAGTGGTAGAGGTCGGCGGCAAGCGCCTCGAGGTCACGCTGCCCGCCCGCCTCGCCGCCGGCTCCGCGCCCGCGCCGGACCGCGGCGGCCAGCCGCGGCGCCGGCGCCAGACGGGGTCGGCGGCGGCCGCTTCCGGCACCACGCTGACCGCGCCGATGCAGGGAACGGTCATCAAGGTCGCCGTCACCGAGGGACAGCAGGTGGCCGCGGGCGACCTGATCCTCGTGCTGGAGGCGATGAAGATGGAGCAGCCGGTGAACGCGCACAAGGCCGGCACGATTGCCAGCCTGACCGCACAGGCGGGCGCCACCATCACCAGCGGTGCCCCCATCTGCGAGATCACTGACTAGAAAGCGACCGGCGCTCACCGGCCGGTGAATTTCGGCGTCCGGTGTTCGACGAACGCGTTGTAGGCCTCGGCTGAGTCGGCCGTCGCGGACAGGATCCCGAAGTGCGACGAGACCAGGTCGAGGGCGCTCAGCAGGTCCTGCTGGGCGCCCTGGCGCACCGCCCGCTTGATCATCTGCACGGCGACCGGGGGCTGCGCCGCGACCTGGGCGGCGAACTGGTGCGCGCGGGCGAGGCAGTCGTCGGCGAGCTCGTCCAGGATGCCGAGCGCAAGCGCCTCCTGCGCGTCGACGAACTCCCCGGTCCAGAGCATCCGCAGCGCCCGCGACCGTCCGACGATGCGGGGCAGCAGCCAGCACCCGCCGTCGCCGGGCACCAGCCCGATGCGGATGTAGGCCTCGGCCAGCCGGGCGGTGCGCGACCCGACCCGGTAGTCGCACATCAGCGCCATGTCCATGCCCGCGCCGACCGCGGCGCCGTCGACGGCGGCGACGAGCGGCTTGTCGAGTGCCTCCACCGCGCGCGCCACCCGGTGCACGTGGTCGGTGAGGAAACGTTTCTGGTCGGCGGGAGCGCGGGTGGCACCCTTGAACTCCTCCAGGTCGACGCCCGAGCAGAAGGCGCCGCCCGCGCCGGTGACCACGACCGCGCGGACGAGGTCATCGCCGCTCGCCGTGATCAGCGCATCGGCCCAGGCGTCGACCATCGCGGTAGTGAAGGCGTTCTTGCGGTGCGGGCGGTTCAGCGTGATCGTCGCGACGTGCTCGTCGACGGCGTACTCGATGTCAGGCACAGGTCTCAGGATGCCACCGGCAGCGCCAGCAGTCAGGACCGCAGGCCGGAACTGCCGGAGGGCCGGGAAGCGGCCTCTGGCATGATCCAGAGCAGACACCGGTTCGTTGCACCGCCTGGTTGAGCCTTGGAGGCCCCGATGAATGCCGTTATGCCGTCCACTGGGAATCTGTACCTCGTCGTCGGGTTCGACGGGTCGGCTCCCGCCGTCCGGGCGCTGGACACCGCGACCGCCCTGCTGCGCGGCCGGGAAGGCAGCATCGAGGTGTTCTACGTGGCCAAGCTGACCGGCGCGGAGATGCTGTCGGCGGACGCCATCGCGGAAATGGAGAACAGCTTCGACGAGATCGCGCAGGACCTGCGCGCTCAGGCCGCCGGGCAGCTGAAAGGACGGGAGGACCGCTGGACGTTCGGGCGCGGCGAGGGCCTCATCACGCAGGCCCTGATCGGGGCGGCCGAGAAGCTCCGCGGCACGCACCCGGACGACAACGTGGCGATCGTAGTCGGCAGCTCGTCTCAGGCCGCGCACCGGCTGGTCGGCTCGGTCGCGGTCAACCTGGCCCGGCACTCACCGGTCCCGCTGCTGATCGTTCCCTAGCTAGCGCCGCCGCAGGTCCGCCAGCCACAGCAGGCCCGCCCCGGCTACCAGCAGCATGGCCAGCACGGTGACCGCGCCCCACCCCCAGCGCTGCTCGATGATACCGGTGACCGCCGACGATGCCGCCCCGCCGGCGAAGATGCTGGTCATGTACACGGAGTTGATCCGTGCGCGAGCCTCGGGGCGCAGCGCGTAGATATCGCGCACGCTCAGCACCTGGTTCGACTGCACCGCGAAGTCGAGCAGCACGGCGGCGACCGCGAGCAGCCAGAGGCTGGCCGCGCCGAAGTCGGCCAGCAGCAGCGCAGCGACACCGAGGGCGACGGCTATCCCGCGGGCGGGCTTGCCGTAGCCCCGGTCGCCCAGCCGCCCGGCGACCGGCGCGGCCGCGGCCCCGGCCGCCCCGACGAGGGCGAAGAGGGCGACGCCGGCCTGGCTGAGATGGTGCTGCCCGGTCAGCTGGTAAACGATGGCGGTCCAGAACGCGGTGAACGCGCCGAACATCAGTGCCTGGGCCGCGGCCCGCCGCCGCAGGACGGGTTCGGCCCGCGCCACCGCCACGGTGGACGCGACCAGCTGCGAGTAGGTGGCCGAGGTCTCCGGCTGCCGCCGCGGCAGGAGGCGGGCCAGCAGCAGCGCCGTGGCCACCATGACGACGGCCGAGATCACGTAGATGCTGCGCCAGCCCCAGGCCGCCGCGGCCAGGCTGGCGACCGACCGGGCCAGCATAATGCCCAGCAGCAGTCCGCCCATGACCTGCCCGACGTACTTGCCCTGGCTCTCGGGCGGGGCCAGGTGCGCGGCCAGCGGCACCAGTACCTGGGCCACCACCGAGGTCACCCCGACCAGCCCCGCCGCGACCAGGAAAATCGCGAAGCTGGGCGCCGCCGCCGCGGCGGCGAGGGCCACCGCGGTGACCAGCAGTGTCCGCGACGCGAGCTTCCGGTTCTCCAGCAGGTCGCCCAGCGGGAGCAGCAGGGCGAGGCCGGCCGCGTAGCCGACCTGGGTCAGCGTGACCACCAGCGCGGCCGTCCCGCCGGACACGCCGAACGAGTCCCGGATGAGCCCGAGCAGCGGCTGCGCGTAGTACAGGTTAGCCACGCTCGCCCCGCAGGCGAAGGCCAGCACCAGCATTACCAGCCGCAGGCTGCGGCCGCCCAGGGACGGGCTGCCGTCGATGGCGGCCTCCGGACGGGAGGCTGCGCTGGTCTCGGTCATGCGAACTCCACCCCAGTAAGTATACGTTGCGTTTACTTTTAACCTCGGCTATCCGGCTCCTATTCCGCCCGAGCCGGTCAGCCAGGCCAGGCTTGCGCAGGCCTGCTATACGATGCGTTTACTTCTGAGAAGGTGGTGGCGGTCATGGCCGAGGCGGGGCGCGAAACCGGGCTCGATGACCGCCCGCGGCCGCGCCAGCCGCGCAGCGAACGAGTCCGCGACCAGGTGCTGGCGGCGGCCGGGGAGCTGGTGCTCGAGGGCGGCCTGACCGCGGCGACCATGGAAGCCATCGCCGCGCGGGCCGGCGTCAGCAAGCGCACCCTCTACAAGTACTGGCCGTCGCGCGGCGCGGTAGCCCTCGAGGGCTTCATGCGCAGCGCCGCCACCTCGTGGTCGCTGCCGGAGAACGCCACCGCCGCCCAGTCGCTCGAGGCGAGCGTGCTGGCGGCCGTGGACCTGTTCACCCAGACGCCGGGCGGCCCGCTGCTGCGCTCGCTCATCGCCGATGCCCAGTCCCAGAGCGAGATCGCCCGGGCGCTGCGCGACCAGTGGCTCAAGCCCCGCCGCGCGGTGAGCGCCGACCTGATCCGGCAGGGGATCGGCGACGGCGAATTCCGGGCCGACCTCGACATCGAGGTCGTGCTCGACCTGCTGTTCGCCCCGGTCTACTACCGCCTGCTGCTCGGCCACGAGAACCTGGACCGGCAGTTCGCCACGGCCTCGGTCCGCCACCTGGTGGCCGGGCTGTCTCCCCGCTGACCAGCACGTCACCCGCCGTCGAGGCGGTACTCCTCCAGCAGCCGGCGGCCGATGATCATCTTCTGGATCTCCGCCGTCCCCTCGCCGATCAGCAGCATGGGCGCCTCGCGGTACAGGCGCTCGATCTCGAACTCCTTGGTGTAGCCGTAGCCGCCGTGGATGCGGAAGGAGTCCTCCACCACCTCCTTGCCGTACTCCGAGGCGAGGTACTTGGCCATGCCCGCCTCCAGGTCGTTGCGCTGCCCGGAGTCCTTCCGGCGGGCGGCCAGCACCATCATCTGGTGCGCGGCCTCGACCTTGGTCGCCATCTCGGCCAGCTTGAACTGGATTGCCTGGTGCCGGGCGATCGGCTGGCCGAAGGTCTCCCGCCGCTGGGCGTACTCCACCGCCAGTTCGAACGCGCGCAGGGCCACCCCGCAGGCGCGGGCGGCGACGTTCACCCGGCCGACCTCCACCCCGTCCATCATCTGGTAGAAACCCTGGCCGGCGACTCCGCCGAGCACCCGGCGGGCCGGGACCCGGACGTCTTCCAGGATGAGCTCGGTGGTGTCGACCCCCTTGTAGCCCATCTTCTCGATTTTCCCGGGCACGGTCAGACCCGGGACCGCCGGGTTGGGGCCGAAGCCCGGCTGCTTCTCGATCAGGAACGCGGTCATGTTCCGGTGCGGCGCCCCGTCCCCGTCCCCGTCCCCGTCGCCGGTCCGGCACAGCACGGCGACCAGGTTCGAGGTCGCCCCGTTGGTGAGCCACATCTTCTGCCCGTTGACGACGTAGTCGTCGCCGTCGGGCACCGCCCGGGTGCGGATCGCCGCGACGTCGGAGCCGAGACCGGGCTCCGACATGGAGAAGGCCCCGCGGATCTCGCCCACCGCCATCCGGGGCAGAAAGTAGTCCTTCTGCTCCTCGGTGCCGTGCCGGGCGACCATGTGGGCGACGATGAAGTGCGTGTTGACGATGCCGGAAACGGACATCCAGCCGCGGGAGATCTCCTCTACCGCCAGCGCATAGATGAGCAGCGACACGCCCAGCCCGCCGTACTGCTCCGGGATGGTCAGCCCGAACAGGCCGAGCTTCTTCAGTCCCTCGACGATCTGCGCCGGGTACTCGTCGCGGTGCTCCAGCTCGGCCGCGACCGGCATGATCTCCCGGGCCGTGAAATCGCGCACCGTGGCCAGGATGTCCCGCTCCAGCTCGGTGAGGCCGTCGGTCTGGGCCAGGCGTCCCATGGTCACTCCCTCGCTCGCAGGCCCGGGGCCCGCGGTCTCAGCCTCCAGGTTAACGACCGCCCGGCCCGGGCGGACAAGACTGGACCTTTTAGTCCCACGGTCCGGGTACTGTCGGGTACCGGAACCGGGATGGAACGAGAGAGGACCGACGATGATCGAGCAGAGCCTGTTCTCGCTGGCCGGCACGCCGGAGTCCGATCTTCAGCGCACCGGCGGCCTGAACGTGGCCGTGGACGAGACGTTCGCCAGCGCGACGCGGACCCAGCTCGACGACACCTCCTGGGTCGACCACGTCCAGGGCTGGCTCGCCGGAGACGCCGAACTCATGGAGGCGCTGATGAAGCAGGCTTCCTGGGAACAGCGCTCGCGCTGGATGTACACCCGGACGGTCCCCGAGCCGCGGCTGACGGCTGAGTACCCGGTCATCGCCGACGCCCCGCAGCCGGTGCTGCACTACCTCACCGAGGTGCTGTCGGCGCGCTACCAGCGCCCGTACGCGCGGCTGTGGATGAACTGGTACCGGGACAACAGCGACGGCACCGGCTGGCACGCCGACCGCCCGCAGAACAAGCTGGCCGAGGCGGTGATCCCGGTCCTCAGCCTGGGGGCGACCCGCCGGTTCCTTATCCGCCCGGAGGGGGGCGGGCCGAGCACGGCCATCGTGACGCACGGCGGCGACCTCGTGGTCATGGGCGGCCGCTGCCAGAAGGACTACCAGCACTCGGTGCCCAAGCAGAAGCAGTACGCCGGAGCCCGGCTGAGCCTGAACTTCTCGACCGACACCCAGGCCGGGTAACGCGGCTTACCGCGCGGAGCGGGCGCCCGCGAGGGCGTCCAGTTCGGCGCGCAGCGCCGCGGCCTCGCCCGCGCCGAGCCGCTGGAAGATCTCGAGTGCCTGCCGCAGCAGGACCTCGGCCGGCCGCCCCGCGACCTGGTCCCGCCACAGCGCCGCCCGCGTCTCCAGCCCCGGCGGAACCCGCGCCGCGGGAACCCCGGTGGCGAGCAGCAGGCTGGCCAGCGCGTCGGCCGGATCAACCAGCGCCCGACCGGGAGTGTGACCGGGCAGCGGAAGGAAGACCTGCCCGCCGGGGAAAAAGCCCGCCATCCGGTGGGCGGCGTGCACCGCGAACGCGGTCTTGCCGACCCCGGCCATCCCGCCGATCGCGTGGATGCTCACGACGCCGCCCGCGGCCAGCGCGGACTGCGCCAGCCGCTCGAATTCCGGGCCGCGCCCGGTGAACGACGCCACGTCCCGCGGCAGCGAACGCAGCGTCGCCGCCCCGGCCGGCGACCCGGCTCCCAGGGGACGGCCCCGCGCGGTCGTCTCGAACCGGGTCCGCTCCGCGCCGGCCAGGCCGAGGGCGTCGCTCAGCAGCCGCACCGTCTCCCGCTGCGGCGTCCCCTCCGCTCCCCGCACCAGGTTGCTGACCGTCCGCAGGCTCAGCCCGGTCGCATCCGCCAGCTCCTGCTGAGTCAGCTGGGCACCCGTGCGCAGCTCGCGCACCAGGCCAGTGAATTTACCGGGTGAGTCCGCCATCGTCCCGCCCCCAGCCGCACGCCGCTACCCACCGCAGTAAACGGTACGGGTCAAGCGCTCCCGGGCAGCGCCCGGCCGAGCGCGGACCGGGAGGTGATTTCCAGCTTGGGGAAAATCCGGAGCATGTGACTGGCGACGGTCCGGTGCGAGATGAACAGCCGGCCGGCGATCTCCTTGTTGCTGAGCCCGGAGGCAGCCAGCTGGGCGATCTCCAGCTCCTGCGGAGTCAGGACCTGGAGCCCGGACCGGCTGGCCCGCTGGGGGGCCTGTCCGGTGGCTCGCAGTGACGCGGCCGCGCGGTCGGCCCAGGTCGAGGCGCCCAGCCGGCGGAACTCATCCAGCGCGGTGCCGAGATGGACGCGCGCGGTGGCCAGCTCCCGCAGTCGCCGCAGGCGCTCGCCCGCCAGCAGGTGCACCCGGGCCCAGTCGAAGGGCCACCGCTCGGCCTTTTCGAGCGCCAGGGCCTGGTCGAAAAGCACCCGCGTCTCGTCGTCCGCCGCGGTCATGGCCAGCGCGGCGGTCACCAGCAGCTTCGTGCGCGGCGAGGTCGCGGCCAGGCCGGCGCGGCTGACGGCCCCGACGTACGCGACGGCAGCATCGCGGCGGCCGGTGCGCAGCGCGGACTCCACGAGGTCGAGCAAAACCTGTGCGGCGAACGGCTCCCGGGACGGCGGCCCGCCGGCCGGGCTGATCTTGACGGCCCGGCGGTAGGCGGTCTCGAAATCCGACCGGGCGAGATCGGTCAGGACGCAGACGTAGTGCACGGCAGTCAGCAGCGACGTGATTTCGCGGGGCGCCGCCCACCGGGCGACCTCGTCTCCCAGTGCCTGCGCGGTGTCGGCGTCGCCGCGGCCCGCCGCCACCAGCGCCAGCACCGTCTGGGCCTGCCGGCGGAGCAAGTGGTAGCCGCGGCTGGCGCCCACCGCCGCGGCGGACTCGGCGAGTTGCCGGGCCTCATCCCACTGGCCGGTCTGGTAGGCCGCGAGCGCGAGCAAGATGCCGGCCTGCAGGGCCGGCGTGCCGACGTCTCCGGACGGACCCGGGCGGGCGACCCGGCGCAGGGCCTGCCGGCAGTCCGGCAGCCGGTCGGCGGAGACCGAAGCGTCGGCGATCCGCAGGATCTCCACCGGATCGCCGACGTAGGCGAGCGACTCGATATCTGCCTCCAGCTGGCCGGGCGCGGCTTCCCGGTGTTCAGCGCGGCCGCTGAGCCGGCCTATCGACGCCAGGGTCGCGAGGACCGCTTCGGCGCTGCCCGGTCCGGCGTCTTCGCTGCCCGCGCACCTCATCCCCCGCACCAGCAGCCGGTGCGCGGCGGCCAGGTCCCCGTCCCCGTGCAGCAGCACGAAGGCGGTCGCGAGCGCGGCCTCGGTCGACGATTCAAGGATGTCCGGGCAGGCCCGCCGGGAGCTGGCGAGCAGGATTTCGGCTGCCTCCAGATCGCCGATAACGTTCGCGGCCAGGTACGCGGCGGCGGCGAGACGCCGGGCCCGGCCGGCGTGCCCGCGGTCCCGCGGGTGCCCCGGCGCCGGGGAGCGCAGGACGGCCACCCCGCGCACGGGCTCCGTCGCGGCCTCGGCCAGATGCCACGCTCGCCGCTGAGGCTGATCGCGGATGTGGGTAGCCAGCGCCAGGTGCGCCTGGCGTAGCTCACCCGGCGCGGACAGTTCCAGCACGGCGGCCCGAACGAGGGGGTGCACGAAGCTGAGCTGCTGGGCGGTCTCGTCGACGCGCACCAGGCCGGCCTGCTCGGCGGCGGCCAGATCGTCGATCTCGCAGTACCCGGCCGCGGCCGCGGCCAGGAGGCCGAGGTCTCCCGTCCCGTCCAGCCCGGCGAGCAGCAGCAGGTAGGCCGTAGCCGCGGGCAGCGCTGAGACCCGGGAGAACAGGAGCGCGCGCAGGCGGTCACTGAGCGGCAGAACCGCCGGCAGCGGAGCGAGAGCCACCCGCTGCCGCTGCGTGAGCGCAGTCGGCAGTTCCAGCAGGGCCAGCGGGTTCCCCCGGGCCTCGGCTGAGATTCGCTGCCGGACAGCGGGCGCCAGGCCGGGGAAACGGGTGGCGAGCAGCTGGGCCGAAGCGTCATCGTCGAGTGGACGCACCTCATGGCGGGGAACGTCGAGAGTGATAACTCCGGGCGCCCCGGTTCGCTGCGCGGCGACAAGTCCGATCCGGCTTCCCGGCAGCCGCCGGGCGATGAATCCCAGCACCCGGGTGCTGGCCTGGTCCATCCAGTGCAGGTTGTCGACGATCAGCAGCAGCGGGCGGTCGGCCGCGGTCTGCCACAGCAGCGCCAGGGCCGCGTTCGAGACCACCAGCCGGCCCGGGACGGGCCCGTCGCTCAGACCCAGGGCGGCGTTCAGCGCGTTCCGCTGCAGGCCGTCGAGCCGGCCGAAATCGCCCCGGAGCGGAAGGAGGAGCTGGTTGAGTCCGGAGAAGTCCGCTTCCTCGAACTCCGCGCCCGCGGCCCGGATGACCATGAGGCCGGCCGCCGCGGCTGCCTCGTCCGCGGCGTCGAGCAGCGCGGACTGGCCGGCTCCAGGTTCTCCGCAGAGCAGCAGGGCTCCGCCGCGGGCCGGAAGCGCGTCCAGGAAAGTCTCGATGACACCCAGGTCCTGGTCGCGGCCCAAGATTCCCGGCCGGGCGGACGCCCGGCCGAGGACCTCGGTCACGGTCATCGGGCCGGTCCCCGGACGACCGTGACATCTTGACGAGCGACCCCGGCACCAGGGCTCCCCTCGGGGAGCGGGCGTGCGCGCCGGCTGGAACATGCAAGGCCTGTCACGAGTGTTGCCCTTCACGGTTCGTACGGATGGCTGTTAGCTCCTAGCCAAGCAGCGTCGTCTCGCCGTGAACACGAAAAAGCACCCGCAGAACTGACCGCCGGAACTGCCGATACCCGGGCCGCCAGTTCGCGCCGTAATACCGTCAATGTACTTAACGCCAGCCGATCCTCCCGCTTGTACGTTGTCAGCATGATTCTTTTCGACCGCCGCTTTCGTGTTTCCACCGCGAGCTCGCGGCGGGCGGGGTGATGGCCGGGCCAAGGGGCGGGTTCGCTGACCTGCTGCACGAGCAGCGGACAAGGGCCGGGCTGACCCAGCAGGAGGTGGCGGAGGCGACCGGGCTCAGCCTGCGGACGGTCAGCAACCTAGAGCGGGGAGTGGAGGGGACTCCGCAGCGGGAGACGGTGCGGCTGCTAAGCGACGCCCTCGGCCTGGGCGGCGCGGACCGGGAGCGGTTCGAGACGACCGCACGGGGCCGTCCCCTTAAACTCGCGTCTCCAGCCGCGGCCGCGGTGCAGTCGCTGCCGCGGGACGTGCCCGCGTTTACCGGGCGGCAGCTTGACCTCGAGCGGCTGGCGGAGTCCGCGCTGGCTGCGGGCGGGGTGGCTGCGGGCGGGGTGGTAAGCATCCACGCGATCGGCGGGATGGCCGG
>DASWUW010000813.1:0-3039 GCA_036406335.1 Trebonia sp. | reverse complement strand
GGACAGGCCCGCGATTTCCCTGACCTTCCTGAGCATCGACCCCAGTACCCGGGCCAGGATGCCGGGCCGCTCGCTCGCTTCGGTCATAGGTACATTCTCTGCTTACGGGCCGGGTTCGGGATGGTGACGCGGTGAATCCCCGCCGGCCAGCCACTGGCCGAAGGTCCGGGTGCCGAGGCGGGGGTAGCACCTGGCCTGCGGCTCCGCGGTCAGGTGAAGGCGCTGATGCCGGTTTCGGCCCGTCCGATGAGCAGTTTCTGGATCTGGCTGGTCCCCTCGTACAGGGTCATCACCCGCGCGTCGCGCATGAACTTCTGCACCGGGTACTCGTCGATGTACCCGTAGCCGCCGAACGCCTGGATGGCCAGGTTGGCCGCGCGGACCGCGGCCTCGCTGGCGAAGTACTTGGCCTTGGCGGCCGCCACCCCGAACGGCTCGCCCCGCTCGATGAGGTCAACCGCCCGCCAGGTGAGCAGCCGGGCCGCGTCCGCCTCCACCGAGATATCGGCGATCATCTCCTGAACCAGCTGGAAGCCTGCCACCGGCCGGCCGAACTGGGTCCGCGAGCCGGTGTAGTCCACGATGGCCTCCAGGCAGGCCTGCACGATCCCGGTGCAGCCGGCCGCCACCGAGACGCGGCCCTTGTCCAGCGCCTTCATCGCGATAGTAAAGCCCTGGCCCTCGTCGCCGAGCCGGGCCGACGCCGGCACCCGGACGTCGGTGAGGCTCAGCTCGGCCGTCGCCTGCCCGCGCAGGCCGAGCTTGCCGCGGATCTCCCGCCGCTCGAAACCGGGAGTGCCGGTCGGGACGAGGAAGGCGGAAATGCCGCGGGGACCCGCTCCTCCGGTGCGGGCGAACAGCAGGCAGACATCAGCCCAGGTCCCGTTGGTAATGAACATCTTCGACCCGTTGATCACGTACTCGTCGCCCTGGCGCTCGGCCCGGGTGCGCAGCTGGCCGGCGTCCGAGCCGGTATCCGGTTCGGTGAGCCCGAAGCAGCCCAGCGCCGTGCCCTGGGCCAGCGCGGGCAGCCACTGCTGCTTCTGCTCGTCCGTGCCGTGGGTGGCGACCGGGGTCGCCACCAGCCCGAGCGACACCGACACGATGCCGCGGACGGCGGAGTCGGCCCGCCCCAGCTCCTCCATCATCAGCGCGTAGGTCAGGTAGTCGGCGCCCGAGCCGCCCCACTCCTCCGGCAGCGTGAGCCCGAGGATGCCGATCTTGCCCAGGCGCGGGACCAGCGCGAGGTCGACGCTCTCCTCGCGGTCCCACTGGGCCCGGTGCGGGAGGACCTCCCGTTCGAGGAATTCCCGGACCAGGTCCCGGAATGCCTGCTGCTCGTCGCTGAGGGAAAGATCCATGAGGCTCCGATCGGGTCGGCGTGGTGTTTGCCCGCTGCCTGACCTGCAGTAATCGGGACTAAGCGGCCGCTTAGCATCATAGGCCCGGATGAGCTGGTGTATGAGTACCAGGGGCGAGGAGAGGAGAACGTGGAGACACCAGTGAGCGGCCCGGGCGCCGTAGCGGACGTGACCGCCCGGGAACGTCTCGTGCGCGCGGCCATCAGCGCGTTCGCCGCCAAGGGCTTCCACGGGACCACCACCCGGGACATCGCCAACTCGGCGGGCCTGAGCCCGGCCGGGGTGTACGTCCACTACGCGTCCAAGGAGGAGCTGCTCTTCACCATCACCGAAGAGGGGCACCGCGGAGTGCTGGCCCAGCTGCGGACGGCGTCGGCGCGGGCCGGCGACCCGGTCGGGCAGCTGGTGTCGATCGTGCGGGCCTTCGCGCTGTGGCACGCCGAGCGGCACACCCGCGCTCGTATCGTCAACTACGAGCTGGCGGCGCTGACCCCGGAGCATTACGCGGTGGTCAACGGCATCCGGCACCAGATCACCCGGGAACTGGAGACGGTGGTCGAGGCCGGGCAGCGGGACGGGTCGTTCGACGTCGCCGACGTCCGCATGACCGCCGGCTCGCTGCTGTCGCTCGGCATCGACGTCTCGCGCTGGTACCGGGACTCCGGCCGCATCTCGCCCCAGCAGATTGCCGACCACCAGGTGCACCTGGCGCTGCGCATCGTGGGTGCGCGCCCCCGGGCCCGGCCCTCAGCGCAGGTAGATGCGCCGCGGGTCGAGGACCTGGCGCAGTAGCCGCAGCTCCTCAGCCGTCGGCGGCTCGGTCTCGCTGGCACCGGCGGTCACCGCCAGCGGCCAGCCGGTGGCCGCGCGGACCCCGGCGACGCTGACCCCGGGGTTGACCGAGCTGAGCTTCAGCTCGCCGGCTTCCTTGCTCAGCACGCCCAGCGGGGTGATCAGGCGGGTGACGCCGCGGCCGCTGGCCTGGCCGCGGCCCGCGGGCCCGGCCCGGTCCGGGGCCGGGGAGGTCACAAAGTCGAGCCGGTCCACCAGCGTCTGCGGGGTGTGCCGCCGCATGACGACGAACACCTCGCGCGCGTGCGCCATGACCTCGATCGCGCCGCCCGACCCGGGCAGCCGGCGGCCCGGCTCCTGGTACGGCCCGCCGATCAGGGTGGAGTTGAGGCTGCCGTGCCGGTCGATCTGCGCGGTCCCCAGGAAGCCGACGTCGATGCGCTGGCCCTGGATCATGTAGCCGAAGACCTGCGGCATCGCCAGGACGCCTTCCGCGCCGGTCACCAGCATCGAGTCGGAGATGGTGGTGGGCAGGTCGATCGGGTGGGCGCCGGTCACCCCGGACTCGTAGACGATCTCGATGTCCGGCGCGCAGCTCAGCTGGGCCAGGGACACCGCCAGGGTAGGCAGGCCGTGCCCGGCGAACACCACGCGGCGGCCCGCCAGCTCCCGCGCGGCCAGCACGGTCAGCAGCTCGCTGGTGGTCGGCGGCCCGCTTACCTCGGCCCCGCTCACCGGGCCGCCGTCCCGTCGCCCGCCGGCTGCGCCCGCGGGCGCAGCCGGCGGCGGCCGTAGTCGACCGGCTGCGACAGCTCCTCGTCCATCCGCACCCGGTCGAGGACCGGCGCGGGGAGGCGGGAGATGTAGTCCGCGTGGTCGGCCGTGC
>DASWUW010000812.1:0-6347 GCA_036406335.1 Trebonia sp. | reverse complement strand
GCCAGGACCACGCTGGTGGCAGCGCGGACGGCCGGATCGCCGGCCGGCACGCCGGCCTCCCGCAGCCGCCGCTCGAGCGCGCGCAGCAGCAGCGGGTGCGGGCCGAGGGTGCCGGACACCACGACCGGCGGGCCGGGGCGCGCCGCCGCGGCGGCGACCTGGGCCGGGATGTCGGTCTTGCTGTGGTACGCCGCGGTGAGCAGCAGCGGCACGACGACGCAGGGGCCGCCGACCGACCCGAGAACCTGGGGGAGCCCCGGCGCGCAGTTTTCGAGGAACGCGGTCCGCACGTCTATTCCGGGCGACAGCGGCCGGACCGCGGCGAGCAGCTCGCTCACCGCGGCCGCGGCGCGGGGGTCCTTCGAGCCGTGCGCGACCGCGACCAGCGGCGGCGGGTCAGGCGGACCTGGTTCCGGCGGCACCGCGCGGCCCGGGATGGTCAGACGTGGATGCCGCACTCGGTCTTACCTGTTCCGGCCCACCGGCCCGACCGCGGGTCGGCCCCGGGCGCCACGCGCAGGGTGCAGGTCCGGCAGCCGATCGACGGGTAGCCGTCGTAGACGAGCGGGTTCACCAGGACCCCGTTCGACGCGATGTACTCGTCAACCTGATCCGATGTCCAGGCCGCGATCGGGTTGACCTTGACCATCTGCCGCTTGGCGTCGAACTCGACCGCGCGGGTCGACCGCCGCGACAGCGTCTCGTCCCGGCGTACCCCGCTGATCCAGGCGTCGTAGTCGCTCTTCATGGTGCGCTCCAGCGGCTCGACCTTGCGCAGGTAGCAGCACAGGTCGGGGTTGCGCCCGTAGAGCCTGGGCCCGAGCTCCGCGTCCTGCTCGGCCACGGTGCGCGACGGCGTTACGTTCACCACGTTGACCGGGTACACCGCGGCTACCGCGTCACGGGTGCCGATGGTTTCCGGGAAGTGGTAGCCGGTGTCCAGGAACACCACGTCGATGCCCGGGCGGACCGCCGACGCCAGGTGCACGATGACCGCGTCCGACATCGAGGAGGTGATGCAGATCCTCGCCCCGAAAGTGTCGGTCGCCCAGCGGATGATCTCCTCGGCCGGGGCGTTATCAAGCTTGTCGGCGGCCTGCTCTGCCAGGGTGCGCATGGGCTGCGGATCCTTCACGTCTCGATCGGCTCCTGCGGTTACCGGCCAGGAATAGCGTGCGTTCCTCAGCTTTTGATTAACGTCGGTGACGCTCACAGCACGGCCCCCAGGCCGGCGAAGCGCAGCTGGAAGCTGCGGGTGCAGGCGCGGCAGTGCCACTCCCCGTCCGCGGCGCCCTGCGGCTCGAGGTCTTCCTCGCCGCAGTAGGGGCAGTAGAACGGGACCGCGCGCGCCGACGGGGTCATGACAGCTCCGCGTCGGTGGCCCGCAGCGTCCAGGCCGCGAACGTCTCGCCCGCCTGGCGGGCGGCGTCGTACCGGCGCAGTACCCGCTCCACGTAGTCGGGCAGTTCCTCGGCCGTGGCCTTGAGACCCCGGACCTTCCGGCCGAACCCCGAGCCTGCCGCGTCTCCGCCGGTCAGCGTGCCGCCCAGGTGGAT
Source organism: Trebonia sp. (assembly GCA_036406335.1). GTDB lineage: Bacteria > Actinomycetota > Actinomycetes > Streptosporangiales > Streptosporangiaceae > Trebonia. Next base: position 4,791 of record DASWUW010000812.1, on the reverse strand, counting down.
CTGGAAGCCCTCTACCTGCTGGCCGGACGCGTCGGCGACCAGCGACCCCTTCAGGCCGATGTCGGCCACCTGGATGCGGGCGCAGGAGTTGGGGCAGCCGTTCACGTTGATGGTGACCGGCGCGGTAAACCCGGGCAGCCGCCGCTCCAGCTCGTCGATCAGGTTCATCGCCCGGGCCTTGGTCTCCACGATCGCGAGCTTGCAGAACTCGATCCCGGTGCAGGCCATCATGTGCCGCCGGAACACGGAGGGAGCGGCGGGCAGCCCGAGCGCGTCGAGCTCCGCGGTCAGCGCGTCCACCGCGGACTCCGGCACGTCGATGATGACCATCTTCTGCTCGGTGGTGGTACGCACCCGGCCGCTGCCGTAGCGGTCGGCGAGACCGGCGATCGCGCCGAGGGTCTCTCCGTCGAGCCGTCCTACCCGCGGCGCGAAGCCCACGTAGAACAGGCCGTTGTTCTGCCGGTGCACGCCCACGTGGTCACGCTGGGCGCCGTCCACGTTGACCGGGGCGGGCCCGTCGGCCAGCGGGTACCCGAGGTACTCCTTTTCCAGGACCTCGCGGAACTTCTGCGCGCCCCAGTCACTGATGAGGAACTTGATCCGCGCCCGGTGCCGCAGCCGCCGGTACCCGTAGTCGCGGAACACCTCGGCGACCGCCGCCCAGACCTCCGGCACCTGCCCGGCCGGGACGAAGGCGCCCAGCCGCTTGGCCAGCATCGGGTTGGTGGACAGCCCCCCGCCGACCCACAGGTCGTAGCCGACCTCCCCGGTCTCCGGGTGCCGGACCGCGGCGAACGCGATGTCGTTGATCTCGTGGTGGGAGCACTGCGCGGCGCAGCCGCTGATGGAGGACTTGAACTTGCGGGGCAGGTTGGACAGCTCCGGGTCCCCGATGTACCGCTCCGCGATGGCGGCGATCTCCGGCGTGGCGTCGGTCAGCTCGTCGGTGTCCAGCCCGGCGAGCGGACAGCCGAGGACTACCCGGGGCGTGTCGCCGCAGGCCTCGGTGGTGGACAGGCCGACGCCCTCCAGGGCCTCCCAGATCGCCGGGACCGACTCGATCTCGATCCAGTGCAGCTGGATGTTCTGCCGGTCGGTGACGTCCGCGGTGCCCCGGCCGTAGGTCACCGAGATGTCGGAGATAACCCGCAGCTGCTCCGTCGACAGCTGCCCGCCGTCGATGCGGATCCGGAGCATGAAGTAACGGTCGTCCAGCTCCTCCGGCTCGAGCACGGCGGTCTTGCCGCCGTCGATGCCCGGGCGGCGCTGCGTGTAGAGCCCGTACCAGCGCATACGTCCGCGCAGGTCGGCCGGGTCGATCGAGTCGAAGCCGCGCTTGGCGTAGATGTCGATGATCCGCTGGCGGACGTTGAGCCCGTCGTCGTTCTTCTTGTTTTCCTCGTTCTTGTTAAGCGGCTCGCGGTAGCCGAGCGCCCACTGCCCCTCACCGCGCTTACGGCGGGGGACCGCTGGCCTGCCCGGGGACGGGGCCGGGGTACTGGTCGCAGTTGCTCCGGTTACGGGAGACATGCGGCGGCTTCCTCACTAACATCATCGTTGATCTCGGCGGGCACGAACCGCGCTTCGCCAGCGGGCGCCACAGCACATAAAAAAAGCCGCCCCGGCGGTTCGCGGTGCGCGCCCAGTCTTCACGCACGGTTACCTGCTAGTTGTAACCGTGAGTTAAATTCGGGCAGCGGTCAGCGTGCGGGACGACAGATCGCGCTACGGACACGTTGCAAGTCGACGTGCCTGCGCACGACGAGCATGGGGTCCACAGCACTCACCCGAGCAGGATCACACACTTTTACGCCGTCTGTCCAGCCGGAGTACGTCACACTGGCGGCAACCGCCCGCCATCCCGGCCTATTCCACCCGGCGCGATTTACCGCTGTAACCGCGGACCCGGGCGGCTCCGCGGTCGCGGTTACCCCTGGCGGACCCAGCTCAGCGCGGTCTCGCCGCCGGCTGCCTCCGGGGCCTCCGGCGGCGGCTGGTGCTGGCAGTCGCACCAGGTGCCGCCCGGGCAGTCCCGGTGATGGCGCCGACGGCACTCAACGCAGATCATGGTGCCTCCCCGCTCGCTCCGTTTCTCTTATTGTGCCGCGCCCCGGGTAGACCTACGGGTGAGATGGCCAGACCCAGCGGGCCCGCCCCCGGCGGGTCCGGACCCGGTGAAGGCGGCCAGGCGGCACTGCCGCCCGGTCCGCCCGCCTTCGCTGACCGGGCCGAGGCGGGGGTACTGCTGGGCGCCGCGCTGCTGCGGCTGCTCCGGCCGCTGCCGCCCGCCCGTTCCGAACGGGACCAGGCTGGCCCCGGCCGGCTCGGCCGGGTCGCGGATCCGGGCTCCGCGCGGCCGTGCGTGCTCGCCCTGCCGCGCGGCGGGGTCCCGGTCGCGGCCGGGATCGCCCGGGCGCTCGGTGCCCCGCTGGACGTGCTCGTGGTCAGGAAGATAGGCCATCCCGCCACCCCCGAACTGGGCCTCGGCGCGATCGCGGAGGACGGCCAGGGCGGTGCCGCGGAGCCGTTCTTCGATCCCGGGATGCTGGCCCAGGTCGGCCTGACCAGGCAGGACCTGGCCGGCGGGCTGGCCCGGGAGCAAGCCGAGCTGGCCCGGCGCGTCGCGCTGTACACCCACCGGGGGGCGGCGGCCGCTCGCGCTCGCGGGGGACCGGCAGCGGGCCCGGGGCGCACCGATCTAGCCGGGCGGCTCGTCGTCGTGGCGGACGACGGGCTGGCGACCGGGGTGACCGCCCGCGCCGCGCTGCGCTCGGTACGGGCCCGCGGCGCGGCCGCGGTGGTGCTGGCAGTGCCGGTCGCGGCTCCCGGCGCCCTGCGTGACCTGCAAAAAGAAACCGACGAGGTGGTGACCCTGGTCACCCCTCGTCGGTTCAGTAGCGTGGGAGAATGGTACGCCGACTTCGGTCAGTTGACCGACGCCGACGTGCTGACGCTGCTCGCAGCTATCCCGTAGCCGGATCAGGCCGCGTTGGCCCGGCGCATCCGGCGACGACGCTCGGCGGAGCGCTCGTCCTCGTTCAGGCCGCCCCACGTGCCGTACTTCTCGGGACGGGCCACGGCGTAGTTCAGGCAGTCCATCCGGACCGGGCAGCTCGCGCAGACCTGCTTCGCCTTGCGCTCCCTGATGTCCCGCTCTGGCTGCCGCTCGCCGTCTGGGCCGAAGAAGAGCATCAGATCCTCGCCACGACACGCGGCGGCGTCCTGCCACCCCCAGTTAGGACGGGGAAGCACGGCCGTCTGCCTACGCACCTGGGACATGGATCAATCACCTCTGCAAAGTTGCTTAAATCTTGGGTTAGTCTTGCTAGTGGCTCGCATGCACGCGAGTCCGTCCCCGCGCGGTTACTGCCGTTGAAAGCTGCAACGCTCAACGGTGTCATACTGTTCCCGCGCGTCTTCAAGCGCGCTTGCGAACGCTTCACCGAGGTTGCGCAGGACAGTTCCCGTGGGCACTGCGTGTCCGGCGCCGCTGTTTCCAGCCGCACCTTGTCTTGACACTGCTTGCAGGCAGCCGGAGGCCGGCACATGCGTGACAGGCACCCGTTCCCCTAGACGACGCTCGCCCGCGGACAGCGTCAGTCAAGAGGGAAGACCCACTTTGTTTGAACAATGTCCGCTGGCTTACCCGTTAGCCGCTGTTAGCCGGAAGATCCGCCGCAAGAGGGGGCAGGAATGCCTGGGCACTATGATGCCACCCTGCCTATGGGTCCCGCATGGCAGGGTGACTTTTTTCTTACCGCGAAGTGAGAAAATTTTTCCCGGCGCCGTTGGCCAGACTGGGGGCGACACGCCGAGAAATGCGAAAGGCTTGACTGAGAGCTGAGAGTAGGTCACCTGTGAGGCACGAGGGCCCTACTCTGTACGAAGTGGACAAACGTTCATCTGGGGGAACAACATGGGCAGCATGTCAGCGTCGGACGCCGGGCCTCTGCCCAGGCTCGGCGAGACTTTCTTCGATGCCCGCGGCAGTTCGCGGAGTATGCGCCTGAGCTGGTATTCGAACACCGGGGTGGCGGTTTTCAGTATCTGGCAGGGCGGCACCTGCACCGGCACCTTCCGGCTGCCGACGGACGACCTCTCCCGCCTGGTCGATTCCCTGCGGCGCGGGGTGCCGGGGTCCCAGGCGAATGAGGATACCGGCCCGATCGCGCTCAGCCAGCGGCCCCAGCTCGCACTCGGGGCGGCGTCCGCCGAGCCGTTCACCGGAATGATGGCCGTGGTCACGGACGAGCGGGCCGCCGCCTACGGGCGGGCCGGCGAACCCGCCGCCGCGCTGGCGGGAAACGGTTCCGACGCGGGGCAGCGGGACGCGGACCAGTACGGCACCGACCAGTACGGCACCGACCAGTACGGCACCGGCCAGTACGGGCCGGGCAGCCAGTACGGCGCCGGGACCGGCCAGTACGCCCCGGGACAGTACGGCGCCGCGGGCGAGTACGAGAGCGCTCCGCAGTACGCGGACCAGCAGTACGGCACCCAGGAGTACGACCAGCAGCGCTACGACGCCGGCTCGCAGTACGGCGCGCCGCAGTACGGGCAGGCTCAGCTCTACGCCGTCGGTTCCGCCCAGGACAGCAGGTCCGAGCCGGACGCCGGGCAGGCAAGCGACCCGGGGGCCGGCTACCAGTACCCGGCCGTGCCGGGCGGGCCCCGGTACGACGGGTACGCCGAGCCGTCGCTGGCTAACGGCCAGCCCTACGGCCAGGAGTTCGGCGGCCAGGGGCAGTCCGACAGCATCCCGGGGGGTGCGAGCGACGCGGCGTCCGC
>DASWUW010000811.1:0-1551 GCA_036406335.1 Trebonia sp. | reverse complement strand
CCGCCGCCGCCGCCGCTGACCCGGTACATGACCACGCCGTGGCCGGGGACGGAGGCGCTGATGCTGCCGGTGGTGGCCGACGTCGCGCCGGTCCACAGGTTGGTCAGGGTGTAGCTGGAAGAGCCGGTCTTGCCGATGGCGCTGGCGGTTGTGCTGATGGTGGCGGCGGAGCTGTTCTCGTTGAACAGCACCACGGAGACGTCCCCGTTCGCCAGTGGCTTGGCCAGCACGTCGAGGCCGCCCGACGAGGAGACCTCGGTTCCCTGCTTGCCCAGGGAATCCTGGTCGACCGCGATGACCGACTTGTTGCCCAGGATGGACAGGGTGGTCGAGCTGGCATTGACCAGGTTGGTCCCGGCGATCAGGGGAGCGGCCATTTCCGACCACAGGCTGAACTCGGACGTGTCCTCGGTCGACGACATGCCGTTGCCGACCTCCAGCATGTCCGGGTCGTTCCAGTGCCCGGGCCCGGCGTAGGAGGCCAGCGTGACGTTGGAGTGGAAGTTGGACAGCATGCTGGAGAAGGTGGCGGTAATGTCCCCGGTGGTACGCCACATGTTCGAGATGGAGGGACCCCAGGTCCACGGGGAATCCTGGCCCCACTCGCACAGGGAGAACAAGATGGAGCGGCCGGTCGCGGCCAGGGCCTTGCTCATGGCCGTGTCGCGCGTCTGGGGTGACTCGCTCCCGGCGTTGCAGTTGTCGTATTTGAGGTAGTCCACTCCCCATGAGGCGAACGTGTTCGCGTCAGTCGTCTCGTGCCCGAGGCTGCCGGGGTAGCCGGCGCAGGTCTCGGTGCCCCCGTCCTCGTAGATGCCGAGTTTGAGGCCGAGAGAGTGCACGTAGGTGGCGGTGCCGGAAATCCCGTCGGGGAACTTGGTGTAGTCCGGCTGCAGCTGGCCGCTTGAGCTCCGGCTCGACTGCAGCCAGCAGTCGTCGATGTTGACGTACTGGTAGCCGTCCGCCGCTAGCCCGGACGAGACGATCTTGGCCGCTGTCTGCTTGATCAGCGACTCCGAGACGTTGCAGCCGTAGGCGTTCCAGTCGTTGAATCCCATCGGCGGGGTCGCCGCCAGGCCGTTGTACGATGACGCCGCCGCGGCCGCCGGCTTGACCTCGGACCGGGGTGCGGGGGCTGCGCTGGGATGCGCTGGTGCCACGGTGCTGGCGAGTGCCGAGGCGGCGGGGATGAACATCGCCGCGGGCACGACTAGGGCGGTAGCGGCCGCGATCTTTCCTGCCCGCGACACCCGTCGATCGGGTCCGTGAGCTCTTGCGATGCTTCTGTGCATGTGGCCTTCCTTTACCTTCCTCGTTGATGGCGGATCGGCCAGGCTGCCCGCTCCGCGGACGGCGCGGCTGGCTGTGGACCTCCGGCCAGTCCCCGGGCGGGGACTGGCCGGAGGTCGGGGCTGGCGGTTAGGGGCCGGTCCATTGCTGGTTGGAGGCGCTGCCGCAGGTCCAGAGTTCGGCGAGGGCGCCGTCGGTGGTGCTGGCGCTGGTGACGTCGAGGCAGAGGCCGGACTGGACGCCGGTGATGGTGCCGTTGGA
>DASWUW010000810.1:0-12280 GCA_036406335.1 Trebonia sp. | reverse complement strand
CCCCTCCCGAACCCGTTCCTGCTGGCATCGGAATCATCGGTGGCCGCGAGCTGCCCGCTCCAGTGCGTCGTGGGCATTTCTCACGGGGATCTTCACGAGGACAACGTCCTCGTTCCCCGCGCGAACGGGGTCCTTCAGCCGGAGCAGTTCCGCCTGGTGGATCTCTCCACCTTTGACGATGCTGCCCCGCTGAGCCGTGACCTCGCCATGATGGCGGTTTCGTTTGCCGCCCGGCGGGTACCCGACATGCCGCCCGGGCAGCGCGAGGCGCTGCTTGACTACCTGGTCCGCCGCTCGGATGAGTCCGTCGGTCACTTTCCAGCAGCCGTGCAGCAGATGGTGGATGCGCTGCGCTATGCCAGCACCGCCCGCTTCACCGCGGCCCGGCTGGACGACAACTGGGACGAGCAACTCCTGCTCTCCGTGCAGGCCACGGCACTGCAGCATCTCTCGTTTGCGACGCTCGGCGAAGACACCCGCTGGTGGCTGTTCCGGCTCGCTGCCCATGCGGGCGCCGAGTTCCTCCGGAGCCGCGGCCGGTTTCGTCCCGAAGACCCGCGGCAAGTCGACCAAGCCCTGCTGACGGGCGGCCGGGCCACACCGTCCCTAGCCGCTGGAACTCACCTCAGCCCCGGGACAGCGAGGCGGGACCCGTCAGCGCCGGGCGCGGCCCGGCTGGCCGTCCATGACGAATACCGCCGCACGCTGCTGATCGTCGCACCGGCCACGCGCGAGCCGGCTAACGGTGGCTCCGTCCCGGCCGGCGCGGCCGACCTCGGCGCTGTCGTCGATTCCTTCGCCGCGCTCGGTTACCGGTGCACCCCGGACCACATCATTGCTGCCGACGACGCGGAGGAGGTCCGCGGACGCCTGTCGGCTGCGCTCGAGGCCACCGGACCCGGCGATGTCGTCACCCTCTATGTCGCCGGGGACATGGAGGTGCTCCCCTCGGCCCACTCGGGCGTGACGGCACGACGTCTCGTGCTGCACACGACCCGGTCGCAGGCGGGCCGGGCCCGGGGCACCGTGAGCATCGAAGCACTGGTGGAGGGCATCTACGATCGTCCGTCTGCGGCCTGGCCCAGTCATCTCCTGGTCATCCTCGATGTCGCCGCCGCTGACGGCGGTGACGTGTTCCAGGAGTTGCGGGCTGCGGTGCCGCCGCTGCGGCCCGCTGACCCGGACGTCTCCACTGGCACCGGTGTGCTGGCCGTTATCCGTCCGCCCGGCCAGGCATGGACGCCGCGGTTCCCCGCTGCCCTGCGCGACGCGGTGAGTTCCCCGGCGGTCGCGCCGCGCACCGCGTCGTACCTGGAGCTGGCCGCGGTCACCGACGCGCTGCGGGCAGCACTGGCCGGCCAGCGGACGGTCGAGATGTCCGTCGTGTCGCAGCGCGGCCCCCTGCTGTGCCTGCCGAACGCGCGGCATCACCTAGACGGCATCAACCCGGCCGACATGGAGGAATGGTGGGAGCCGACGGCGCGTGGCGCCAGCGGTTTCCGTGGGACGGGCGAAGCCCCGTGGCTCTTCAGCGGGCGGCGGCGGCTGAACCGCGAGCTGGCCCGGTGGCTGCGCATGCCAGATGAGCCGGTCCTAGTCCTCACGGGTGCGCCCGGCTCGGGCAAGAGCACCGTGCTGGCCCGCACCGTCGTGATGACCGTGCCCGATGTCCGCCGTTCCCTGGTTGACCGCCCCGACGCACTCCGGCCCGAGGAGACACCACCGGAAGATTTCCGGTTCGCGATCGCGATCCGTGCGCACCAGCTCTCGGCGGACGCGCTGGCCGCGCGGATCGCCGCCGCGACCGGCTTGCGCCGTGACCGGGAACCGGTAGCAGGAACGACGGCCCGCAAGCCGCCCGGAGTCATCCTCATCGACGGGGTAGACGAGGCTGAAGACCCGCACCAGCTCGTGGCCGAGGTTCTGCGCCCGCTCGTCCTGCAGGCCGCGGAAGGAGGGCCGCGCCTGCTCATCGCCACCCGGAACCAGCCGCTGGGATACGATCCCGCCGACCCGCTCGCGGTCCGCGGCGATCTCGTGACCCCGCTCGTCAGCGACGGCGGGACGGCACTCGATGTCGGGTCACCGGACTGGCTGGAGACGGGCGACATCGCGGAATACTGCGAGCGCCTGCTGTCGGCCCCGGTCAACGACGCGGGGCGCCGGAATCCCTACGCGACGGCCCCCGCCCAGCGCCGGGTACTGGCCCGCTCCATCGAGACCCAGTCGCGGCACTCGTTCCTGCTCGCGGCCCACGTGGCCCGGCGGCACACGCTGGACGCGGATTTCGCCAACCCGCTGGACCCGCAGTGGATCGCCCAGTTTCCCCGGAAGATCGGCGACGCGATGCGCCAGGAAGTCGAGGCCGTGTACGGGGTGGCCGAGGCCGGCCGGCAGCTCGCGCTGCTCCGGCCCCTCGCGTTCGCCGAAGGCGCTGGCCTCGTCCGCGAAACCCGCGACTCGGACCTCTGGGCCCTGCTCGCCACCCGGCTCGATCCTGATGGCCGGCCCTTCACCACCGCGGACGTCGACGAGCTCCTCCGGCACCGGGTGGCGACCCACCTGGTGTCCCGGGCCGACAAGGGCGGCTCGGCCGCGTACCGCTTCCATCATGAGGCGCTGGCCGAGTCCTTCATCGCGGGACGTGCGGACGAGACCGCCGCGAACCGGGCGATCACCGGCGTGCTGCTCGCGGCACTGGGGCCGGCCGGGGCCCGCGACTGGTCCCGTGCTTCGTCCTATGCCCGTCGGGCGCTGCCCGGGCACGCCCGGCGAGCGGGAATGCTGGGCTCGCTCACCGACGACCCGGGTCTTTACGGGTACTGCGACCCCGACCGGCTGCACGAGGCCCTGGTATCCGCGGCCGACCCCGCCCTCACCGCGCTCAGCCGGCTGCTACGTCCGTACCTGCACCGGCTGCGCGTCCTGGCCCCGCCGCAGCGGGCTTTCCTGCTCTCTCTCGCGGCGAGGGTGACGGGTGACGACGAATTGGCGCGCGGCCTCGAGGCGGCGGCGCGGCTGCCCGCCCGCACCCTCCACGTGCGGGTGCGGCACGAAGCCCTGCGTCAGGGGCTGGCGGAAGGACAGCCGGTGGGCGCGCTCGCCGCAACCGAGGCGCGCGACGGTTCGCCCCTGGTGTTCGTCGCCAACGGCCGGTTCATCGACGTGCGTGACCCGGACTCCGGCGCACTGGTCGAGACGGTGCTGTCCGGGCTGAGCGAGCTGTCGGCCCTGGTGCCGTATACCGACGGCGACGGGTTCCCGGTCGTGGCCGCCGCCGCTGCCGACGGCGCCAAGATCTGGGATGTCACCACCCGGGCGCTGCGCGGCCAGGCCGGCGCCAACTTCGGGCGGGGCATGGTGGTCGGACGCCGCGGCGGGACCGCGTTCCTGGCGGGCTGGTCCGAGGACCAGGTTGCCGTCTGGGATACCCGGACCGGCAGTGACGTACTTGTCCTGCCCGTCCGCTGGGAACCGGGCGAGCAGCCGATCACGTCGGTGACCGTGGTCCGCGACGCGTCCGGGTCGGACCGGCTGGCGGTCGCCGCGGGCGGAAAGGTCAGTATCTGGGATCCGGCTACCGGCCGGCCGACGGACTCGGTTGACCTTCCCGCGGGGGAGTTCAACCTGCAGCTGGCTTCGCTGCAGCCCAGCCGGCCCGACGGGCTGCTGCTGATCACCACCGGGCTGAATGACAAGCGGGCGCTGCTCTGGCGGTCATCGCACGGAGCTCGCGCCTGGCCGTTTCCAGACATCCCCATCTGCACCGCCAGTGGGAACGGCGCCTCCGGTGAACAGGTGATGTTCGGATACGCCACCGGCAGTGTCCGGCTCTGGAACTGTGCCGAAGACGTGCCGCCGCGTCCGATCCAGGACGCGGGAATGACCATGCTCGCCGCCGAGATCGGACCCGCCGGATCGGAGAATCCGGCCGCTGTCGCGGTTGATGTCGTCGGCGAAATCCGGGTTTGGGACCTGAATTCCACCGGCCGGTCCGTGACCCTGTCCGGCTCCAGTCCGCATGCCCTGGCCATGGGCAGCCTCCGGCAGGGCGGGCGCTACCTGGTGATCGGCCGGAACAACGGGGCCGACCTCTGGCGGCTGGACGAGGTGACGCAGGACCGGGCCGCGCATGACCTGCATGACAACGACACGCAGCGGATCGTCGCGGCCGGCCGTGACGGATCATCTCTCTTCGCCACCGCCGGAAATGACGGGCGGCTGCAGGTCTGGGACGGGCGCAGCGGAAAAGTCACTACCGCACTGCCGATCCCGACCGGGTCCCCGTACGACTTGATCGCCTGGACGGCAGGCGGCGACCGTCTGGTGGCGGTGACATCGGCCGCGATCCTGCTCGTGTTCCGCATCGCCCCTGATCCGCGGCTGCTCCTGACCCGGGAACTGGACTCTCCCGGCCGGATGGCCTATCTCGACCGCGCGGGGACGGGGCTGCTGGCGGTCGGCGACCGCCAGCAGATCCACCTGGTCGACCCCGCGTCGCTCCGGGTGCGGCATCTCCCCGTGCCAGCGGAGGAGGGAAGGTCGGCGGCCGCGCGCAACGTGGTGTCCCTAACCTGGGTACGACCCGCCGGACCGGACCCGGTGCTCGTCGCCGGGACCCAGGGCGGGATGGTCGTCGCCTGGCCACTGCGAGATGGTCACCCCGGAGCGCCTTCGCTGCTGGCCGACGGCACGGCCACCGTCATCGTGCTGCACCCGTACCCGGGCGGTGACGGAACCCTGGTCCTCGCGGGCAGCACCACCGGTGAACTCCGCGTCTACGACACCCTCAGCGGACGTCAGGTATTCGACCTGACCAAGGACGACGCGCGCATCGTCGGCGCCGCCACGGCGCCGACGGCCGGGCTGGTCGTCACCGCTCACGTCGCCCGCAACGCCAACGGGCTCCGGGTCTGGGACCCGCAGACCGGCACCCAGCTGCGATCGGTGGTCCGGGGCCCGGCGGACGGCAACGCCTACACCGGGACCCCTAGGGCGGGAACGACCGCGCTGGGGCGCCCGTTCGTCGCGTACGCGACCGAGGACGGGGTGGAACTGCTGTGGCTTGATAACCCGTCCGGCGGCGAAGCGGCCGTCCGTCTCTCGCTCCCGGTCACCGTCAACGACGTGGATGTGCTCGACGACCTGGTGTATGTCGCCGGCGGCGGCGGGTACCTGATGCTGCGGATCGTTGACTGACCGCCGCGCGGCGTCCGGGTCAGGGGGCCGACGCGCTGGGCAGGCGCCGCACTCTGCTCTCCAGGTGCTCCACGGCGGCGCGGAAGTCACTTTGGTCATCGGCCCGGTGGCGTCGGTAGAGCCAGTCGGGGACGCGTGTCGCCCGCTGCCGGGTGAGGAAGACTACGTCCTGTACCTGGCGCGCGAGCGGCAGGAGCTCGGTCGCGGGCCTCGGTCCGCCGGCCGCACCCGCGAGCGCGTCGATGCGCGCGTTGACCAGTTGCAGGACGCGATGCCGCTCTTTGGTCACGCCGTGCTGCTGGCGGAAGATGCCGAGCCCCAGCATGATGCCGCCGAGGGACGGTATGTACCAGCGCAGCAAGATCTCCGTGACCGTGAGGTCCGCCAGGGTTCCGACCAGCAGTCCCGCACCCGACCAGACGCAGACGCACGCCAGCACCAGGTAGGCGTACCGCCGGTGGACCCGCGCGCCCCAGCCCAGGTTCTGCTGCTGGCAGGCGAGAACGTCGAACGGGTAGGGCAAGTCCGGGATCTCGTAGTAGTCGGCGACCTTGTCGGGCTGACCGCGGTACCGCGCACCCAGCCGGTTGATCTCCTGCGGGCCGACCCGGTCGCCGACCAGGAGCGGATTCCAGTCGAGCGCGAAAAGGTCCACGTCGAACATCTCCTGGATTCTCGCCGCCCGATCCCGTTCCTGGCCCTCCCAGGACGTCAGGCCCACCGCGTACAGCAGCGCCCAGGCCGCCCCGGCCACGGTGATAGCCGTGGCCGCGCCGGTCACGAAGACGCCGGCGAGGCCCGCGGCCGCGGCCAGGACCGAGCCCGCCGTGCCCGCGGCCGCGAGACGTTGCGCCCGTTTGTGGGAGGTAGCCACCGCCCGCGCCACCGCGGCCGCCGCCGGCCCGTTCTGGTCACGCAGAATCCGAGAGGCTGGATCAGGCACTTTGAACTCCGCGTCCGCTCGGCGGCCAGCCGCGCGTCAGAGAGCACCGCACCGGTGCCCGGGATTCACCGCGGGTAGCGTCAGGCATCACTTAACGGTTTTCCCTGGTTCTCGGCAATTTGCACTAGTGACTGCCAGCTTCTTCCGTCGGGCGCCACTATCACCTGAGTCGCGGCATTAACTTAAGATGATCCGCGGCCTGCGCGGCACACCACCCACGCCTCGTCCAGTTCACTCTCGTCGCGGATCGTCGCGGCCCGCCTGACGACGGCCGCCGGAGCTCCCGGCTCGAATTTGACCCTTACGTTGACCCCGGCCGCCCACGGCTCGGCTCGCAGCGCCTCGAAGTAGTCCTTCTCGGTGCTCTCCCCGTTGGTTACCACGAGGACTGACCGGCGCTGCTCACGCGTGCCGAGCCGCCGCGCGAGGTTCGTTTCCCGGCTGAAGCCCGAGCCGCCCCGGCGGCTGCCGCGGTTCGACCGGGTGTTATTCCGCACCCGCGTCCGTCCGGGACGTGACAGCCTGCTCGAACAGCCGCATGGACAACTCCGGGACCGCGCCGTAGCTGCCGTTCAGGTAGCGCTTCTGCCGGTTCTCACCCTGCCGGCGCGGCTTGAACTCAGCCAGCGGGAACAACTCGGAGGACCCGTCCTCGCGCTTGCTGGTGAACCACACCTGATCCCGGCGCAGCACGTCCTCGCCGTCGATGCTCCCGAGCAGCGTGGCATCGTGCGTGGTGAACATCAGCTGCGCGCCGCGTTCGCTGGCACGCGACGACTGGAACAGGTTCACCAGGCTCGCGGTCAGCAGCGGATGCAGGCTGGCGTCGATTTCGTCGACGAGGAACAGGCCGCCCTCATTAAGCACGGGCACGGCGCGGGCGGTGAGCTCGAGAAGGCGCAGCGTGCCTGACGATTCCTCGTCCACATCGAACAGCACGTCGTCAACCGCGCCGGCGTGCCGGAAGTGGACGCTTCCCTTATCAAGGATGAACCCGCCCTCGTTCGAGGCGGGCTGCTTGGCAAAGACGTCGAGCAGTCCGACATCGGCGCCGTGCAGCAGTTCTACGATCGACGTCCGGAGCGCGGGATCCTCCAGCCACCTCACGTAGCTGGTGTTGCGGTCTCGGTACCGCAACAGGTGCACGTCACGCGAAACCCGCTGCCACAGCCAGGTGAACACGCTGTGCAGCAGTTCGGCGGTTTCGTCGCGACCGCCGTCGCTGCGGGAGTCGAAGCGCGCCGCGACGGACAGGAAGAGTGCGGTCGGGGCGACGATGTCGGTCAGCTTCCTGACATCAGACCGTCTGGATTCCTCGCCCCAGTTAAACTCCTCGCGGTTGCGCTCGAAAACGACCCGTCGGCGCCGCAGAGGGTAGCTGTACAGCCACTCCTCCAGAATCTGCGTGTCGTCCAGCGAGAATCCGTAGGTAGTGCGGACGCCGTCGACCAGCAGGTCAACCGCGTAACTGGATGGTTCCGCAGCGACCGCCGGGTCGAGGCGGAAAGGCAGACGGCGGGTCCCGCGCCCTGGTTCCGAGTCGCGGTCCGACCGGCCCACCATGTCGCTCGCATAGCTGAGCGCGTTGACGACGTTCGACTTGCCGGACGCGTTGGCACCGAAGATACCGACGACCGGTACCGCACTCGGTGCGTCGGCGCGAGTGGGGTTGCCGTCGTCTCCGTAGACCGGGGTCAGGTTAAGTTGCTGCTCGTCGCGGAACGACCGATGATTCGCGAAACGGAAACTCAGCAACATCAGGACTTCAGCCTCTCAGATAAACACCCAGACGTAATTCTACGCCCAAAAACCACGCAGATGGCTATCTGGCCGGATAACGGTCGTGGCAGGTTTCGAACGCGAGGCCTGCGGCCCGCGTTCACGGGTCTCTGCTTAGCTCGGTCCGCACCACGCCGCTCGGCGGTTCAGGGTCTTCCGTACGGCTAGTGACAAAGCCGCCGTCGTGACCGAAGCTTCATACAGAGGCCGCCGATGACGGTGCGCGTTCAACGCGCCACGTACGGCATTAGCGGTCATCAGGCTGGTACCGAGGAGGTCCTGTGGCCGGGCTCGTCGCCATCGTTGACTGCTACACCGTTGAGCCGAGTGGCCTGGGCGTTCCGCCCTACCTGTCGGCCTACGCACGCCAGGCATTCGCTGCTCTCACGGGCGCATTTCCCGGTGCCGACGTGCGCTACCTGACCATTGACGACCTTCGCTGGTGCTGGAATGGGGGCCAGCCGTACACGCCCCCGCCGCTGTCCGACCAGCTCACTTACTCCGCGACCGCTAACCGGGATGACGCGGCCCAGGTTCTAGCCGATGCCGCGGTCGTGGTGGTGATCGCCGGCGATGCCGTCCCGTCGGTGCACCTGCAGGCCCGCAACGGGTCACCAGAGGAAATCGAGGCCGTCCTCGGCTTAATCCGAGGCAGGCGGGTTCTGCTCGGGCCACTGGCCTCGCAGCTAGGTGCCCTCACGAGGCGGTTCGATGCCGTGCACATGCGCACGGTCACGTCCGCCAGCTTGCTGGCCGGCAGCGAAATCGCCGCCGAATATGGCTCGCTGGCGGCCGACCGGGGCTCCTGCGCGGGCCTGGTCGCGCAGCTCGGGTGGCGGCCGGTCGCGGAGATCGAGTTGTACCGTGGATGCACCCGGCGCCGGTTCTGCTCGTTCTGCAACGAGCCGGTGAAAAGCCCGCACGTCCGCTTTCGCCCTCCCGCCGACGTGCTGTCCGAGATCACCTCGCTCTACGCGGCAGGAGTGCGTAACTTCCGGCTGGGCCAGCAGACGTGCTTCTTCTCGTACCTGAACCGTGATGTTGACGCGATCGGCCGGCTGCTGGCGGCTATCCGGGAATCGTGCCCGGACCTGGATGTGCTGCACATCGACAACGCCGACCCGCTGGCAGTCGCGTCCCCGGCGGGGGCGAGGATCGCCCGGCTTGTCGCCGAGTACTGCACTGAGGGCAACTGCGCACCCATGGGGATCGAGAGCTTCGACCCGGCGGTGATCCAGGACAACGCTCTGACCTGCACACCGCAGATCCTGCTGCGGGCGGTCGCGAACATCAACGAGGCGGGCGCGCACGCCGGACCGCGCGGCCTGCCGGTGCTGCTGCCGGGCCTCAACCTGGTCTACGGACTGCCGGGCGAGACGCACCGCAGTCACTTCGAGAACCTGTCGTGGCTGGTGCGGATCCTCGAAGCCGGTTATCTCTGCCACCGCATCAACGTCCGGCAGGCCCGCGTCTACCCGGGAACCGCTCTGTCCGCCCTGCCGCCGGCCAGCCCGGCGCCCTCGGCCCAGCACTTCGCCACGTGGCAGGCCGACGTTGCCTACGTGTTCGACCAGCCGATGAAACAGCGGGTCTACCCGGCCGGGAAGGGGATCGCAGGACTGCATTCGTTCTTCGTCACCGCCCGCGGGACCTGGCACCGGCGGCTGGGTTCCTACTCCATTCAGGTCGTCGAGCCCGGGACTGCGCGCCCGCTGTACGAGAACGCCGAGCTCGTGGTCACCGGCCATGAGCCGCGTTACATCTACGGCACCCGGCGGCCCGGGCCCAGGACAGCACCGTGACCGCCCCGGGCGAGGACGGCGCGCCGGAACATGTCGGGGTCCTGGTGCCCTGGGCCAACATGGCCGTGGAGGCGGAGCTGCATCACGTGACCGGCCCGCACGTGGCCTGGCACTACGCGCGGCTGGTGCCGTCGTCGCGCACCACCGGACTGGACGACCAGTTCCTGACTGGCTTGCTTGGGGCGGTACCGGACGCGCTGGGGCAGCTGGCGGCGCTGCCGCTGTCACGAACCTACCTGGCCTGCACGTCCGCGGCCTTTATGTACCCCGAGCTCACCGGGCGAGCCGGGGCTAGTACGCCGGTCGGCCATCCGCGGCTGGTCACCGCCTTCGACGCCCTGACATCGGTTCTGTCCGGGCTGTCGGCCGGCTCCGTCGTCTTGCTGACGCCCTACCCGCCTGACGTGACCGAGGCGGAAGCGGCGATGTTCGCGGACGGGGGTATCGCCGTGACTGCCCGGGCCTGCCTCGGCCTCGACGACGGTTACGGCTTGGTTACGCACGGGCAGATTACGGCCTTGATCCATAGCATTGACCGTGTATCAATTGAAAAAGCCGATGCCGTCGTGCTCTCCTGTACCGGGTGGGCCACCCTTGGCCTGATACCGGAACTGCGGCGGCTGCTGGGTAAGCCGGTGATCTCGTCCAACACGGCGATCGGGCTGCACGCGCTGAGGAGGGAACCAGATGCCCGCTGTCCTGGCCGCTGAGGATGCCGAGCGGCTGTACTCGCTAGCTGCCCGCGCCGCCGCCCAGCCCGAGGTGCGCGCGGCCGTAGAGGCCAACCATGACGACAACCGCTGGTGGCCGAAGTCGGTGGGCGACTGGCGGGTCCGGATGACCGTGGCCGGGTGGAGCACCCGCGTCTCGTACTCCATGGTCAGCACGTACGGCGCGGTGGTGGCGCAGGCGGACGCGCTGGGCTGGGACGGGCTGACGGCCCTGGATGACCGGGCCGTCGCCCGGCTCGTTCACCCGCTGGGCTTGCCCGTGTCCCGCGTCGGCTACCTCCGGTCGCTGGCGGAATTGCTCGAATCCGGCACCGACCTGCTCGCCCTGGACGACCGGGACCTGATCCGGTTGCTCGCGATGCGCATCAACGGGGCCGGCTATAAGGTCGCTCAGTGCGCGGCGCTGTACGCGCGGGGTTACCACTGCGGGATCATCCCGGTCGACTCGGGAATGGTCAGCAAGCTCGCCCCGTTCCTCGGCCTGCCGCTCAGTGCGGGCCCGGTCGCCCACGAAGAGTTCCGCGAGCTGCTTCAGGCCAGCGCCACCAGCATGGCCGGCCGGTACCGGGACCTGGCCCTGCGGCTGGGCTACCGGGTGCACATCCCGGAAGACGCCGCCCCGACGTGGCTGCTGCACCTGGTCCTGATCTACTTCAAGCGCCTTTACCTCAACCGGCCCGGATCCCGGCTCTGCCCGCGCAAGCCCGCGTGCGCTGCCTTTTTGGACTGCCGGTGCGCCGCCAATTAGGCGCGGCCCGGGCGCCGGCGGCCCTCGGCGTCATCGGCAACATCTCCCGTGACCGGGTTATCCGGCCCGGCGGCCGCGCCAGCGAACTGCTCGGCGGAGCGGCGCTTCACGTCGCCCTCGCGGCCACCCGTGCCGGGCTCCGCGCCGCGCCCGCCGCCGTCATCGGGACCGACCTGCGCTGGATCGCCAGCGACCCCCGGCTGGCGGCGCTGGATCTGTCTCTCGTACGGGTTGTACCTGGTAATTCCTGCGCGTTCCGCCTGTCCTACGACGCCGACGACCGTCTGTCCGGCACCATTTCCTCCTTCGGAGCCGCGGAAGAACTCACCCGCCACGCGCTCAGCGTGCTCGCGTCGTGCCCAGCCTGGCATGTGTGCTGCCGCCGGCCGCTTGACGCGGCATCGGCCCTCGAACGCCTCGCGGCGGTCGGCCTGCCGTTCAGCATCGACTTCAACCTCGCCAGTGCCCGTGAGCTGGTGCCCGCCGCCGGCGCCAGCATCGGCCGTGCGTCGGCCGTGTTCGTCAATACCGCCGAGCTCGACATTCTGTCTGAGGTGACCAGCCTCCGCGACCTGGCCCTCGTTGTCGTCTCGGACGGTCCTCGCCCGGCCGCGGCACTGCGGCGCGGGCAGCTGGTCGCGTCCGCGACGCCTCCGCGGGTGGCCGCTACCGAAGTAACCGGCGCCGGCGACGTTCTCGCCGGGACGTTCCTCGCCGCGGCCGCCCGCGGCCTCAGCGACCAGGACTGCTTGCGGCAGGCAGTAGGCGCGGCGGCGGACGCAGTGACCCGCCCCGGGCTCGTGTTCCCGGAAAACGCAGAACGGAGGCCCCGACGTGTATTACATCGCGCACCGGCTGTTTGCGGCGCACGACCGCGCCCTCGGCGCCCTGGTCGCCTCCCGGCTCGCCCGTACAGCCGAGGCTAGCCGCGTGTTCCTCCCTTTCTGCGACACCGACGAGGAAAACCTGGTGTCCGACCTCAAAGGGCAGCGGCTGTTTGAGCTCGACTGCGCCCGGCTGCGGGATATCTCCGGCATGATCGCGGTCCTGCACGGTCCGAGCCTCGACGACGGGGTGT
>DASWUW010000809.1:0-1682 GCA_036406335.1 Trebonia sp. | reverse complement strand
CTCACTATTGGCCCTCCGGGGGAACAATTCGCGCCTGCCGCTGAATCCGCTTGATCACGATCATCCGGATGATCTCACGCCGGGCTAGTCCGCATCAGACATGGCTCTACAAATTCCCACGGCACTTTCCGTGCCGGCCACTGCGGGGCCACGACCCGGGCGGCCTACCGCGCGGGGGCCGCCGGGACGGAGCGGAGCCAGTCCCGCGCCGCCCGCGGGGTGCCCAGCCGGATGACGTCAAGAGGCGCGAACCGGTCGCTGCCGCAGCGGGCCGCGATCTCCGCCCGCCGGGCGTCGTACTGCACCCAGGCCCACCAGGCCGGGTGGTCCGCCTTGAACCAGGCCCGGAAGGTTTCCACGTTGCCGCCGAAGATCCGCCTCCGCAGCAGCGTGCGGACGGCGGACCGGCGCAGCACGCGCCGCATGACGACCGCCCGCGAGTACTCGAGCCAGACCACGGTGTCGGCCGCCGACCACAGCCGGTCCCGGACCTCCGGGTAGCCGAGCGAGTCGAACACCCAGGCCGGGCCGGAGCTGATCCGCGCCACGTCCGGCACCAGGTGCGGGTTCTGCTGCCAGCCGGGACCGGAGAAGGCGAGCGCGTCCATCTCGTGGAAGGGGAGAGCGAGCCGCTCGGCGAGCGCCCGGGCCAGGGTGGTCTTCCCGGCGCCGGTGCTCCCGGTGACCAGGATCCGCTGCATGGCCCGACAGTATGCGGCGGTCACCCGGGCCGCCGCGGCGCTGTTAGCGTGACGGCATGGGCATTCGACTGAGTGAATCGGCGGTCCGGCTGGTCGACGGGCGGAACTACGCCGTGCTGGCCACCCTCAACGCCGACGGCAGCCCGCAGACGTCGGTCATGTGGGTCGGGCGCGATGATGACGACCTGCTGTTTTCTACGGTGGAGGGCCGCAAGAAGCACGGCAACATGATGCGCGACCCGCGGGTAAGCGTCACCGTGATCGACTCCGCGGACCCGGAAAACTACGTCGAGCTGCGCGGCGTCGCCTCGATATCGCCCGACGTCGGCCGACGCTTTGACACCGGGTTGTCATGGAAGTACGACGGCCAGGATCCGGGTGAGGACCGGCCCGGTGCGGTCCGCGTCATTGTCCGGGTCGAGGTACTCAAGACCGCGGGCTACGCGGCCTAGACGTCATATCCCGTCGCTGTTCTGGTGTGCGTGCGGCCGGCCGGGGGTGGAACGGGAATGCAAAAGGACCGCGCCCGTGGACCCGGCCCCGTGGCCGGGCCGGCTACTTGATGCCGTTGACGAACGTCTGCCACGCCTGCGCGCTGAACGCCAGCGTTCCCCCGTCGCGGTTAGTGGTGTCGCGGACCAGGACCGCGCTGTCGCCAGCTATCTCTACGCAGTCCTGTCCGCCGTTGGTGCTGTAGGTGGACTTGCGCCACGGAGCGCTCATGGTTTGCATGACTCTGCCGCCTTCATGATCAGTTCTAGGCTCTCCGGGCCTGAGAGTGCGACCAACCTTACTCGGTCGAAGATCGTCAGACCTGCCCTTATTGTCGGCCGCTTGTCGGTGGTCACGTCCTCCACGGCACCCATCAGCATCACATCGGCGTCGTCCAGGCTCGCGATGGTGAACGCCCCCACGTTACCCGCGTTGGCCCCTCGGCTCTCTGGCACGACTTGTATCCCGATGTGCTTGCGTGCCCCCTGC
>DASWUW010000808.1:0-1726 GCA_036406335.1 Trebonia sp. | reverse complement strand
CTTGACTCTGTCGGGAATCTTCTTGGTGTTTGGCTGACTGCAGTGACGCAGGAGGCCAGTCTTGCGGGGATATGCGTGTCCCGCGAGACCTTGAGGAGTGCCTGATGTCGATCCGTCCCCGCCTGGGGGTCGAGGTTCCGGAGCTGACCGCGCAGGTGGCGCGGGCGAGCAACCCGTCCGGGACGACGGCGATGTGGGTGCGGGACCGGCTCGACGGGCTGTGGGCGGACGAGGACTTCGCCGGCTGGTATCCCCGGGACGGGCGGCCGGGGATCTCGCCGGCGCAGCTGGCCACGGTGAGCGTGCTGCAGTTCCTGCTCGGCCTGTCCGACCGCGACGCGGCGGAGGCGGTGCGGTGCAGGATCGACTTCAAGTACGCGCTCGGCCTTGACCTGGACGACCCCGGCTTCCACCACAGCGTGCTCAGCGACTTCCGCGACCGGCTGCTGGAGGGGGAAGGGCGGGCGGACCGGCTCCTTGACCTCGCCCTGGCCCGGCTGAAGAAGGCCGGACTGGTCCGCGAGCGCGCCATGCAGCGCACCGACTCGACTCATGTCCTGGCGGCAGTGCGGGGCCTGACCCGCCTGGAACTGGTCACCGAGGCGGTTCGCTCCGCCCTGGAGGAACTCGCCCGCACCGCCGGCCACGCGCTGGACGGCCTGGCAGACGACGACTGGGGCCGCCGCTACGGGCGGGTCGTGCGGCTGGGCAAGAACCCGTCCCGGCCGAAGACCAGGATGAACCAGGCCGGGGCGGACGCCCGCCAGTTGCTGGAGCATCTGGCCGCCGGCCATCCTGACCTGCTGCGCGGGCCGCAGGTGCAGGCCCTGCGGCAGATCGTCCTCCAGAATTACCACTGGGATCCGGCCGGGCGGCTGCACTGGCGCGACGACGAGGGCGACGCCGGCCTGCCGCCGTCGGCCGCCCGCATCGTCTCGCCCTACGACCCGGCCGCCCGCTACTCCCGGCGCGGCCAGGTCACCCGCTGGACCGGCTATCTCGCCCATGTCACCGAGACCTGCGGCGACGGCCCCAACGTCATCACCGACGTCGCCGCCGCGCCCGCGACCAGCGACGACCGCCAGGCCCTGGCCGGGATCCATGACCGGCTTGCCCGCCGGGGCCTGCTCCCCGGCGTCCACCTCGTCGACGGCGGCTACACCTCTCTTGTCCACATGGAGCGCGCCGGCCGCCTCCACCAGGTCACCCTCACCGGCCCCCTGCCGGGCAACCGCACCGCCCAGCACCGCGACCAGCAGGGCTACGCCCGCGACGACTTCCGCATCGACTACGACCGGAGAGAGGTCACCTGCCCGCAGGGACAGGTCAGCAAGGGCTGGCACGGCCCCTACCCGACCTCCTCACCCGACGCCGCGCCGCTAATCGTCGCCCGTTTCACCAGGAAGCAGTGCCAGCCCTGCCCGGCCAGGACCGACTGCACCACCTCCGGCGACGGCAAGCGCACCGTGGGCTTCCCCCCGCGCGAGCTGCTTGACCTGCAAGTCCGCACCCGGGCCGACCAGCAGGACCCTGCCCGGCACAAGCGCTACGCCGTCCGGTCCGGCATCGAGGGCACCGTCAACGAGTTCGCCCACGGCCACGGCATGCGCCACTGCCGCTACCGCGGCCAGCCCAAAGCCCACCTCCAGCACGTGCTCACCGCCATCGCGGTCAACATCGAGCGCCTCAGCCAGCTGCCTCCCGGCCAGAGCCCCGCCCCGCGACC
>DASWUW010000807.1:0-4330 GCA_036406335.1 Trebonia sp. | reverse complement strand
CGTCGAGTACCGAGAAATCCTGAGTAGCAGACGAACCGGAAATCGAATTAGTCGCCATAAATGGAGAATACTAAGTCCTACTGACATTCCTGGAGCCGTTCCGGTCACCGGCGGACGGTCCTGGAAATGGCCGATGCGCGTGCCGGTCAGCTCGGTGAGCCAGTCCAGGTGGCGCAGCTGCGGGTCGTTGTCGCAGCGGTCCCCGGCGGTCTGGCACACACCCGCCGGGACGCCCGCCGCCTGCAGCCGTTCCATCAGCTATAAGGCTCGCAGGAAGCAGTCCACGCTGAGATAAGCGCGTCCAGCGCCTCCCAATGCGCCGAAGTGCCGCAGGTGACCGCGATCCACCGGTCCTCGCCGAGACACCGGTAGATGCCCTGCGGGGCGATCTCCTGGTAGCCGGCCCGGTTGCCGGTCCGTTCCCAGGCGCGGCCGTGCGCGCGGGGGAGGGCAGGCCGCTCATCTCCGACAGGCCGGACAGGGCCGCGGCGATCGGCCCGACCGCGCGGAACCGGCCGTAGGTGCCGAACGCGCCCATGCCTGACTGCTTGACGTAGATGATGTCGGAGCGGATCTTGCGCTGTTCCTCGTAGCCGAGGCCCCATCGTTCCAGCACCGCTGGCGGGTCACTACTGGCCTGGCATCCGCAGACGCCGCTGTCAGCTGAAGCTGCGCTGGCGGCGACCTCCCGCGCGTTCGCCCGCCGCCCCGCCGCCGCCCGCCGCAGCTAGGGACGGCGGGCGAGCCCCAGCGTGGCCGAGCGGCGCAGGGTGGTCCCGCCCGTCGCGTCGACCAGCGCCACCATCCGGTCGTGCAGCTCGGCGCGCCTGGCATCCGGCAGGCTGTCGATGACCGCGCCGGTGCCGTGGCTGCGGGCGAAGCGCCAGTAGGTCTCGCCGTCTGGTACCGGGATCGCGACCTCCAGCGTCTGCCAGCTGACCGCGGTGAATCCGGCCCGGTGGAGCAGTTCTTCCTCATCCGCGTCGTTGGGCTGGTACCCAGACCCGCTGATCCGGTACTGCCGGTATTCCGCCAGGAGATCGTCAGCCGGGTCCGTCCACGGATCGGGGGCGCCGTCAGCCCGGCCGGGGATGGTGAAGGCGAACTGCCCGCCGGGCCGCAGCACCCGCTTCACCTCGGCCACGGCCGCGACCGGGTCGGACATGATGTGCAGGACGAAGCCCGCCACCACCAGGTCAAACGACGCGTCGGGCAACCCGAGGGCGGCCGCGTCCATGACGTGCGTCGCGACCGCCGGCAGGTCGCGCGCCAGCAGCGCGGCCATCCGCGGCGCGGCGTCGACCGCGACCATCCGGCCCGCCCGGCCGGCCAGCTCCCGGCTCAGCGCGCCCCGCCCGGCGGCCAGGTCAAGGACCTGGGCTCCGGGCGGGAGGCGGAGCACCGCGGCGGCCTGCCGGGCGAAGCCGGCGAAGAACGGGAGGACCTGGTCGTAGACGTCCGCGACCCCGTCGAAGTAGTCGACCACCGGGCTTGCCGTCACGACGCCACCCTGGCACGCGCAGCCGCGCCGGGCCATTCATTTTCCGCGGCGCGGGCCCGGCCCGCTCAACTCGGCCCGGAGTAGTCCAGCCCCAGGTCCAGCGTGCGCGACGAGTGCGTGAGGGCTCCTACGGCCAGATAGTCGACCCCCGTAGCAGCGACCTCCCGCGCGTTCGCCAGCTGCAGGCCGCCGCTCGCCTCGAGCTGTACCCCGTCGTAGCCCCGGGCCGTCGTCACGGCCTCCCGCAGCACCGGAACGGGCATGTTGTCCAGCAGGATGAACCGGGCCCCGGCCTCGAGGGCCTCGCGCAGCTCGGCCACCGAATCGACCTCGACCTCGATCACCAGCCCGGGCCGGGCCGCCGCGCGCACCGCCCGCACCGCCGGGCCGGTACCGCCCGCCGCCGCGACGTGGTTGTCCTTCACCAGTGCGGCGTCGCCCAGTCCCATCCGGTGGTTCTGGCCGCCCCCGCAGCGCACCGCGTACTTCTCCAGGCCGCGCAGCCCCGGCAGCGTCTTGCGGGTGTCCCGGATGACCGCCCCGGTCCCGGCGACCGCGTCGGCCCAGGCCCGGGTGGCCGAGGCGATCCCCGACAGGTGGGTGAGGAAGTTGAGCAGGGTCCGCTCCGCGCCCAGCACCGCGACCGCGTCCCCGCTAACCCGCAGCACCGCGTCCCCGGCGCCGACCCGTGCCCCGTCCGCGGCCAGCGGCGTCGCCGTCGCCGCGGGCCCGGTGCGGTCCGGGCCCCGCCGTCCGCGGTCATCCGCGAAGTAGTCCCCGAGCAGGTCGAGCACCGCCAGCGCGGCCGGCAGCCCGGCGATCACGCCCGGCTCCCGCGCCACCACCTCCGCGGTCAGCGTCCGCCCGGCGACGGTCGCGGCCGAGGTCACGTCCGCCCCGTAGCGGAAGTCCTCCTCCAGCGCCGCCCGCACCGCGCGGGTCACATCCGCCACCTCGAGCCCGGCCGCCGCCAGCGCCCGGACGGTCGCCTCGGACAGCCCGGTCACGTCCACGGTTTCCGCAGTCACAGTTCCTCCTCGGTCACGGCCGGCGCAGGGGCCGCCGGCGTTCGGTCAGGCGTGAGCGCCTGCTCCGTCAGCACCAGCCGCCGTCCGTCGAAACGGGCCAGCGTGTGCCGCGGCGCGTCCGCCGTTTCCGCCGCGTCCCGCCGCCGGTGGCACCCGCGGCTCTCCGCCCGCCGCCGCGCCCCCGCCGCGATCAGCAGCGACACCGTCCGCAGGCTGGCCGCCTCGACGTCTGCCAGCTCCAGATCACCAGCAAACTCATCCCGAACGACTCCGGCTTCCTCTCCGCCCGCCGCGTCTTCCGTCAGCAACCGGACCAGCCGGGTAAGACCCGCCGCGTCCCGCATGACCCCCGCGTGGCGCGACATGGCCGCCGCCAGTTCCGCCCGCCGCCCGCCGGGCGCCCTCCGCGCGTTCCGGCCGGGCGCCTGGATGTCGTACCCGGGGGCCGGGTCACCGCGCCGGGCGGCCCGCGCGCCGCTGACGCCCGGGCCGCTGACGCCCGCGCCGCTGACGCCCGGGCCGCTGATGTCCGGGCCGCCGTCGCCGGCCGCCTCAGTCAGCCCGTCCGCGATCGCGTTCCCGGTGCGGCGGCCGGCGATGACCGCCTCGGTGACCGAGTTGGACGCCAGCCGGTTCGCGCCCTGCACTCCGGTCGACGCGGCCTCGCCCGCCGCGTACAGCCCCGGCAGCGGGGTCCGCCCGTCCAGGCTGGCCAGGATGCCGCCGCAGGAGTAGTGCGCCCCCGGCGCGACCGGGATCGGCTCGGTCACCGGGTCGATGCCGTGCTTGCGGCACGCCCCGGTGACGGTCGGGAAGCCGTTCTCCAGCAGGCCGGCGCCGAGCGCGGTCGCGTCGAGCCATACGTGCCCGGCGTCGCCCGCCGAGATGACCTGGGCCATCCGGGCGGCGACGACATCGCGCGGCGCCAGGTCGCCCCGCGGGTGGTGGCCGGCCATGAGCGGCGTGCCGTCGAGGTCGCGCAGCACCGCCCCGGCCCCGCGCAGCGCCTCGGTGACCAGCGGGCACTGCCCGCTCGCGCCCGGAAGCCACAGCACCGTCGGGTGGAACTGCACGAACTCCAGGTCCCTGATCACCGCCCCGGCGCGCGCCGCGACCGCGATCCCGTCCCCGGTCGCCCCGGCCGGGTTCGACGTGGTGCCGAACGCCTGCCCCAGTCCGCCGGCCGCGATCACCACCGCCCGGGCGGAGATCACCCCCGGGGTCAGCCGCCCGTCCGCCCCGATAAGGGCGGCGGCCAGGCCGCCCACCGCCCGGTCGCCCGGTTCGAGGTTCCCGGGCAGCGGTCCGAGGTCGCGGCCGAGCAGCTCGAGGGCGACGGTCCGGTCCAGGATCTCGATCCCGCTGCGCAGCAGCGCGGCCAGCAGTACCCGGTGGACCTCGGCCCCGGTCGAGTCGTCGCCGGAGTGCACGATCCGCCGGGCGCTGTGCCCGCCCTCCAGCCGCAGGTCGCGGGTCTCGAGCCGGGCCCCGAGGCCGGCCAGCCAGCCGATCGCGCCGGGCGCGGCGGCGGCCAGCGCCGTCACGGCCTCCGCTTCGCACAGTCCGGCCCCGGCGGTCAGCGTGTCGGACACGTGCGCGGCCGGGGTGTCCCCGGGCCCGAGGGCCGCCGCGAGCCCGCCCTGGGCCAGCGGCGTCGCCCCGCCGACCAGGTCCTTGGTCACCACCAGGACCCGCAGCCCGCGCGCGGCCGCGGTCAGCGCGACCGCGATCCCGGCCGCCCCGGATCCCACCACGGCCACGTCCGCGTCCCGCCGCCAGCTCCGCGGCTTCCCCGGGGCTG
>DASWUW010000806.1:0-3720 GCA_036406335.1 Trebonia sp. | reverse complement strand
CGCGGCGGCTTACGGCTGAGTAGTCGTCGGCCGCTAGAAGGATCTGCCGGCGGGGGCCGGCGGGGCTGGCGGCGGCGCGGGCGGCCAGCTCGATGAGGGCCATGGCCTGGGCTTCGGCTACGGACGGCTCGGCGGTTCCCTCTAGCACGCAGTACCAGGCGTCGGCGTCTTCGAGCCGGTGTTGCCGGACATTCAGGATGAGCATGGCCGCGCCATCGGGGCTGAGCATGTGCTCACGTTGAAGAGCCCCGCCCGGCGGAGCCGGGCGGGGCTGGGTGTTCAGGGTGTCGCTGGGATGGTCAGTCTGTCGCGGTGACCTCGGCGATGGCGGCCCGTGCGGCTGCCTGGTCGACGAGGCTCTTGCCGGCGACCGCGGTGGCGATCAGGGCGGCGACGGCGATGTTGTTGACCGTGCGGGGCTTGCCGCGGGCGGCCTGGTGGATCTGGGTGATGGCGTCGTCGGTGAACAGGTCGGCGGTGCGGCCGGCGGCCTCGAGATGGTGGCGGACGTAGCTGGCGGTCTCGTCGGGGGTCATGCCCTTCATCTGGTATCGGACGGTAATCCGCTGGTCAAGGGCGGCGAGGACGCCCAGTTTGATGTTGTGCCGCAGGGTCGGCTGGCCGACCAGGATCGTCGCGAACGGGGTGCTGCTGTCCATGTCATGGTTCGTCAGCATCCGTATCGACTCGAGCTGCTCGTGGTCCAGGAGATGAGCCTCATCGACGACCAGGACCGGGGTCCGGCCGCGTTCGGCGGCCTCGCCGGCCAGGACGTTCCAGGCCTGGGCGGCGAGGGCGGCGGTGCCGTGGACGGGCCGGCCGCCGAGGGCGGTGACGGTGGCGGCGAGGATGCCGCGGACGCCGGTGGCGGGGTTGCCGATGTAGATGACGTTGTGCCCGGCGGGGTCCAGGCCGGCGACGGCGGCCCGGACGGCGGCGGTCTTGCCGGTGCCGACCTCGCCGGTGATCACGCCGATGGCCTTGCCGGCGACGGCCCAGGTGATGCGGGCGGCGGCCTCGGCGCAGTCGGCGTGCCGGTGCAGCCGGGCGGGCGGGAGGTCGCGGCCGAACGGCATCCTGGTCAGCCCGAACCGGTCCATGACGGCGTCGATCATCAGGATCGTCCTTCTTTCTGCGAGGGGCCGCTGCTGACGGCGGCGAGCTGGTGCTGTGCCTGCTCAAGGTCACGGGCAAGGGCCGCGGCGCTGCCGCGGGCACCGGACAGGAATAGCCAGGCGCCGCTGACGGCGGCGGCGGGGTCGGTGCCGTCGTCGCAGCCGAGCCGCCCGGCCGCCAGGGCGCAGGCGAGCCAGCGGCCGACCTGGCCCAGGAGCTGCGGGAGCCGGGATGCGGTCAGGGACAGCTCGCCGAGAACCTCACAGGCGTCGGCGGGCCAGCCGAGGCCGGTCCCGCCGGCGGTGGCGTGGTTCAGGGAGCGGACCGCCTCGGCCGCGGAGCGGGCGAGGGCGACGGCCTGCGGGGAGTCACTCATGATCGCGTCCTTCCTCCTTCTCTTCCTGTTCCTGCCGGCCTTCGATGAGGGACCGGTAGCTGACCTGCTCCTTCAGCCCGGCGTCGTGAGCGTCGCCGAGAGCGCCGAGGTAGTCGATCCCGGTTGGGGCCGGCTCGGCCCGGTCCTGCCCGTCCCCGGTGCGGGTCTTGGGGTGGCGGTGCCGGGTGACGGTAAACGGGACCGCGGTCCCGGCGGGCTTCCCGCCCAGGCGAACCTCCACATGGCCCAGGTCGAACGGGTCGAAGACCAGCTCGACATACCGCCCGGCCAGCCAGGAGTCGACCTGGTAGGTGTTTCCGTGCAGCGAGACGATGGCCGTCCGGTCCGCCCTGCGGCGCTCGGACCACAGGAACGCCTCGCGCAGCGTTCCCGGGTCCGGGACCGCCCGCTCCGCGGGCGTGGCCCTGGCCCAGCGGGCGATCGGCGGCTCGCCGGTCTCGGAGTGAACCGCCTGGTGATAGGCCGTTTCCAGCCAGGCATGGAACAGCCGGTTCATCTCCGCCAGGTCCGGGATCTTGGCCCCGTCGCCGACCTCGACGAGGAACTGGTCCCGCACGGTCCTGAAGAAGCGCTCGATCTTGCCCCTGCCCTCCGGTTTCCCGGGCCGGGAGTGGATCAGCCTGACGCCCAGGACAGCGCAGCCGCGCAGCAGCCACGCGTCAACAAAGGCTGAGCCGTTATCCAGGTAGATGGCCTTCGGGACGCCGCGCCGCTGGAGGGCGGGGCGGAACGCCGCCGCCATCCGGACCACGTCGTCGTGATAAGCCCACCGGGCGCCCATCACGGCGCGGGAGTGATCGTCGATGAACGCGAGCAAGTACGATTTCCTCCCGTCGATGACGGGGCCGTGGAGGGTATCGCCGGTCCACATCTCGTTCGGCCGCTCGCACTCGAACCGGCCGAAGGCCCGCTGGTCCTCCTGATCGCGCACCGGGCCGTTCAGCTCCAGGCGCTCGAAGAGCCGCTGCAGGGTCCGGTCCGACGGCGCCCAGCCCGCCGCCAGCTGCAGGACCCGCCGGACCTGGGCGGCGGTCCGCTCCGGCTTCTCCCGCTTCAGCGCCTCCGCCAGCGCCAGCACCTCAGCCGGCGTCCGCGGCGAGGGCTGCCGCAGCGAGGGCACGAGCGCGTCGAACCCGCCATGCTCGTAGGCCCGCCGCCACCGGTCCAGCGTCCCCCGCGACACCCGGACCGGCTGCCCGCCCGGCCCGCCGTGGACACGCCCGGCCAGCTCCCGGGCCCGCCGGCCCCGCTCCGCCGCGGTAATGCCTGCCTCGGCGAGCTCCTGCACCAGCGAGTACCGGAACAGGCCCGCCTCCCGGGCCCGCTCCAGCCTCGCCTTCTTATCCGCCTCGTCCAGAGTCGTCACGCTCGTCCCTTCTCTCTCGCGCCGGTGCGCGTGCCCGCCGACAGTGACAGCCCGGAACCCGGCAGCGGCAGAGGGGAACTCGCGTTGAACCGTCAGGCCAGGGCAGGCAGGGGCGCATCCTCCCGGACGCGGGCGAAAGAGACCGACGGGGACAGAAGCGAGCCGGCCGTGAGCACGGCCGACAGCTCCCAGCCCGACACCGTGATCATCCCCGGCCAGCGGCCCCCGGCCGCGGCCGCCGCGGCGGCGACCGCCACCACCGCGTCGGCCAGCGGGCCGCCCGCCGGGTCCAGCGGAACCGGATCCGCCGCCAGGACCCCGGCCAGCCGGGTGAAGAACTCCCTGATCCGGGCCGCCGAGAACCTGAACCGGCGCAGCCGGTCCCGGACCGTGTCTCCCGGCACCCCCGACGCAGCCGCGATCGACCGGAACCCCTGGCCCCTCGCCGCCCGCGCGAGCATGTCGCCGATTACCGCCGTCCCGTCGCAGCGCCGCGAAAGCAGCCACGACGGGAGCAGCACGTGCGTGACGCCGCACGAGGAGCACCGCGCCCGCCGCGGCCGCACCGCCGCCGGCAGCCGCCCCTCCGCGAAAACCCGGCGGCGGACCGCGTGCCCCCAGCCGCCCAGCCGCCCCCCGCACCCCGGACACGGAAACAGCCCGTTACCGAGAAGCTCCTCCACAACCGCCTGATTGTTGCCTACCGTGAGCAATGGTGCCTCCGCGCACCTCACGGCCCTCCCCGAGCTTCGCCAAAGGTCACGGGGAGGGCCGACCCCGTTCCGACATGCTCACGCTGTCGTCGCACACCAGCCCCCCGCAACCCGAACCCCGCGAAAAC
>DASWUW010000805.1:0-2126 GCA_036406335.1 Trebonia sp. | reverse complement strand
CATAGTGACTGACCAGGAGATTCTCTCCGGGCTCGCCGAGATCATCGAAGAGATCGCCGGCACCCCGGCCGACGAGGTGACCGCGGGGGCGAACTTCGTCGACGACCTCGACATCGACTCGCTGTCCATGGTCGAGATCGCCGTCGCGGCGCAGGACAAGTTTGGTGTCGAGATCCCGGACGAGCAGCTCAAGGATCTCAAGACGGTGCAGGACGTCGTCAACTTCGTTTCCAAGAACTCCTAGCGCCGCGGCCGGCCGGCCGGAGCCCGGGTAGCCGCGGCTGCGGTCCGCCGGCCCGGCCGGGCGGATACCAGGTCGTCCGGGGGCGTTCCCCGGGAGACGAACAGTACGGAGGTCGCAGTGAGCAGCAACGATCGAGTCAGCGTGGTCGTCACCGGGCTGGGCGCGACCACGCCGCTCGGCGGCGATGTCTCGTCGACCTGGTCGGCGATGCTCGCCGGAACCAGCGGCGTGCGCCGCCTGACCGAGCCGTGGGTGGACGACCTGCCGGTCAAGATCGCGGCCCCCGCCGCGGTCGACCCGGTGGAAATCGTCGGCCGGCCGCAGGCCCGCAAGATGGACCGCTACGAGCAGCTCGCGCTGGTCGCGGCGCGGGAAGCCTGGGCCGACGCGGGATCGCCCGCGGTCGAGCCGTACCGGCTCGGCGTCTCCGTCACCAGCGGCATCGGCGGTATCGGCTCTACCCTCACCGCCTACGACGCGCTGAACGAAAAGGGCTGGAAGCGCATCTCGCCCTATACCGTGCCGATGCTGATGCCGAACGGCGCGGCCGGCTGGCTGAGCATCGAGTTCGGGGCCAAGGCGGGGGCGCACGCACTGGTCAGCGCGTGCGCCTCGGGAGCCGAGGCGATCGGCTACGGCATCGACATGATCCGGTCGGGGCGGGCCGACGTGGTCATCGCCGGCGGCGCCGAGGCCGCCATCATGGCCCTGAACGTCGGCGCGTTCGCCGTGATGCGAGCCATGTCCACCCGCAACGACGATCCCGAGCGCGCGTCCCGGCCGTTCGACAAGGGCCGGGACGGATTCGTGCTGGGCGAGGGCGCCGGCGTCATCATCCTGGAGTCACTCGAGCACGCCCGCGGCCGCGGCGCGCGCATCTACGCGGTGGCCGCCGGGGCCGGGTACTCCTCCGACGCGCACCACATCTCCCTGGGGGCCCCCAACGGCGAGGGCGTCACGTTCGCGATCAGTGCGGCGCTGCGCGACGCCGGGGTGTCCCCCGCTCAGGTGGTGCACGTGAACGCGCACGCCACCTCCACCCCCGGCGGCGACCCGCTGGAAGCCCAGGCCATCCAGACCGCGCTCGGAGCGGACGCCGACGGCGTGGTCGTGTCCGCGACTAAGTCGATGACCGGGCACCTGCTGGGCGGTGCGGGAGCGGTGGAAAGCGTGGCCTCGATCATGGCGCTGGTAGACCGGACGGCCCCGCCCACCATCAACCTGGACGACCCGGACGACGACCTCGGCATCGACCTCGCGGTCAAGCCGCGCCCGCTGGCCCCCCGGGTCGCCGGGGCGCCGATGGCGGTCATCAACGACGCGTTCGGCTTCGGCGGCCACAACGTGGCGCTGACCTTCACCGAGTACATCCCCCCGGCCGACGACCAGTCCTGAGCCGGGACGTCCCGCAACAACGCCGACGGTGGCCGCGAGCCGGTTACGACCGGCTCGCAGCCACCGCCACGTTCCGGCCACTACGATGCCGCAGCGAGTACCTTTTCTTGCTGTTATCCTAGGCCATTGCGCCGGACCCTAGCCATAATCGCTCATTCGTTTGACTTCCCATCAGTTTGGACGGCTTTCCGGACCCTTTTGCCCCTTTTGTGGCGTCAGAACTGATGGGTAGTGGTTTCCAGCCGCCCGAACTGATGGGAAGTGGCTAGCGGGCGGGCTGGCCGACGGAGAGTGGCTGGAGGGGACCGGGGCTCGCCCTGGCTGGTGAGAGTGGCTGGTGAGAGTGGCTGGCGGGTGCCGTCTGAGCGGAGGGCGGGACTGACGGCGGGTTCTTGCCGGGGAGGGTGAGCGGGAAAGACGCAGCGCCCGGCATCTTGGCGATGCCGGGCGCTGGCGTTGTACGACCGGGGTGGTAGAGGGTGCGGGC
>DASWUW010000804.1:0-1507 GCA_036406335.1 Trebonia sp. | reverse complement strand
GGGCCCAGCGTGGTGCTAGCGACCGGGGTTGAGCCGACTGGACCGGAACGGGGGCTGTACCAGCCCTTCTCCCGCAACGGCCGTCCGTCGACGAAGATGGTGTCCCCGATGGACCAGATTGTCTGACCGGGTAGCGCGATGACCCGGAGCACCAGGTCACTGGCAGTTCCGGTTCCGCTGACGGTGCAGGGCAGGAATCGCGGCGGTTTGATGACGACAACCTGGCCGCTGCGGACGGGGCTTTGCAGCAGGCCGGCCTTGATCACCAGAATCCGGTCGCCCGCCTGGAGGCTGGGGGTCATCGCCTGGCCCGGAACCAGGAAGGGCTGGGCGACGAAGGCCTGCAGGAGCCACCCCGCCAGGGCCGCCGCGATGAGATAGGCGGCCACCCTGGCCGCCAGCGGGCCGAGGCGGCGCGGCCGCCGCCGCGGGCGCTCGGGCTGGGCCGGCGCGGTGACGACGTCGCCCGCCGGGTCGAGGATCAGGCCCCGGAGCCGGTAGTCGAGCTCTTGCGGCGATCGGACAGCGGTCACCCGCCGAGCCGGAGAATCGTCGTTCTCGGTGGAAGTCGTGCTCATCGTTAACCTCGCTTGCTGCCCGCGGTTACCAGGAACCGCTGCACTCCGTCGATTTCGCCGGCCTCCAGGTCGCCGAAGGCCACGCCGAAGTGCGTGCCTGACTTGCTGTCCAGAATCCAGCTGATCCGCCCGGTGGCGGTAAGGCAGATCCGCGCTTTGGACGCTTCTCCTTCCAGGAGGAACGGCCCGCTGAGTTCGTCCCCCGCCGCCAGGACCAGGGAGTCGCCGGGCAGTACGCCGCGCATCCCGCTTTCGCTCAGGTCGACCAGGGGAGCGGAGATGGTGGACTGGCCGCTGCGGATGTGCACGCGGCCGTCGACCCGCACCCGGACCCGGACCCGGCGTTCCGCGGCAGCGCCTCCGGTTCCGCCGGTGACCGCGGCTACCGGGCCGGCCGGGAAGGTGCTTGCTGCCTGAGACGTCCGGATACGGTTCAGTCGGCGACTCGGCAGGCGCCGCCGGGCCGCGGGCTCGAGCCCGAAGGCCCGCCGCTCTCCCGGCGTCATGTCAGACCAGTTGGCCGGCATCCGCCGGATGAAGGACGGTGCGTCCGTGGCCGGCTCGGTGCGCAGTTGCCTGCCCCAGCCCGCTGCCACCGAGGCCGCCTGGGTGAAGCTCACCGGCACGGCGTTCGGGTCGTAGGGCAGATCGAACAGGCCTATGTCGTCCAGCCAGTCGGGGTACCCGGCCGAGATCGCCTGGGCGACATCCGGCCAGCGCACCCTGGCCAGCAGGTACGGCACGGCGCGATCAGCCAAGATTAGGTACCGGAGCCCGCCCGTGTCTGCTGTCACTGCGGCAAGCCTGGTCGCACTGCGGCCACGGCCATAGGACAATCCCCCAAACGGCGATATTTCGCCTTATCCCCAAGGAACGCTAACATCGGACAAGGGAGAGTTATAGATTTTAATGCGATGTTAACCGGAAAT
>DASWUW010000803.1:0-3188 GCA_036406335.1 Trebonia sp. | reverse complement strand
GGCGTCGACGGTCGGGTTCTTCAGGTGCTCGAAGTCACCCTGGCCGCCGGCGATCAGCGAGTCGTCCAGCCAGGTGTCGTAGAGCTGGTAGGGGGTGATGCCGCCGCTGCTCCAGTGCAGGGCGAGCTGGAAGTTGCCGCTCGCCATGTCGGCGTTCCACGCGTTGACGGTGATGCCGCTGAAGGTGGCGTTGATGCCGGCCGACTTCAGGGCCTGGGCGACCAGCGCGCCGGACTGCGCGTAGTCGGTGTAGGAGGACGGGTCGACGATCGTCAGCGCGACCTCCTTGCCGTTCAGCGCGTAGTAGCCCGCGCTGTCCTTCTTGTACCCGGCCGCCGTCAGGATCGACGCGGCCTGCGCGGCGCTGCCGGATGCGGGGACCGTCAGGCCAGATACCGAGGGGGCCAGCCAGGCCTGGTAGGTCGGCAGGGTGATGCCGGAGGCGTTGGTCAGCGGCGCCTCGAGGCCGGACTCGCCCTCGGTGCCGATGACGGTGCGGTTGATCGCCACGTCGATCGCCTTGCGGACGGGGAGCTGGTTAGTCGGCCAGGTGCTCAGGTTCGGCCACAGGGCGTTGGACGAGCCCGCCGCCTCCCAGAAGCCGTTGTGCGCCGGGTCCTTGGCCACGTAGTCCGTCTGCAGCTGGGGAATGTAGTTGCCGGTCCAGTCGATCTGCTGGGCGAACAGGGCGCTGAGCGCGCCGGTGTTCGAGGTGTAGACCGGGAAGTAGACCTTAGCGACCGGAACCGGGCTGTAGTAGTACTGGTTCTTGATCATGGTGAAACCCTCGGGGGTGAAGCTGCCGAGGATGTAAGGCCCGGTGCCGACCGGCTTGGCGTCGGTGAACGTGGCCGGGTTGCTGATGCTCGACCAGATGTGCTGCGGCAGGATCGCCTGGCCGGCGATCTGCTCCAGCTTCATGTACTGCGGGCTGGGGAAGTTCACCGTCACGGTGTTGCCCGAGGTGGAGACGCTGGTGATGACGAGGCCGCCGATGTTGATGTCATCGGTGCCGGTGCTGTGCGCCTTGACGTAGTTGAAGGTGAACGCCACGTCGGCGGGGGTGAAGGCCTGGCCGTCACTCCACTTCACGCCCTGGCGGATCGTGAAGGTGATCGACTTGCCGCCGTTGCCCCAGGCGTACTTGGTCGCCAGGAACGGGTAGTTAACCGTCGGGTTGGCCAGGTCGAACTGGAACAGCGGCTCGTAGACGAGGCCAGTGGCGCCCATGCCCTGCGGGGCGGCGGTGGACTGGAAGGGGTTGAAGTCGTCGGTGATGCTGTTCTCAGGCGAACTCTCCATGACGACTTCGTTGTTGCTGGAGCCCGAGGCCGAGCCCGACGAGGCCGCCGAGCTGCCGCTCCCGGTGCTGCCGGCGGCAGGCGTCGAGCTGGTTGCGCTCGACGAGCAGGCCGCTAGGCCCGCGGCAAGAAGACCGGCGGCGGTGAGCGCCACTGCTCTCTTGCTATTGAATCTCTTGATTGTCAACTTTGACCTTTCCCACTTGCGGATTTGATTTAAAAGGAGGGCTTCTTAACTCGCGCCGACCGCCTGGGGCAGCGCGGCCACGTCCAGCCGCCAGCAGGCCGCCGCGCGGGCGGGTGACAGCAGCTGCAGGGCGGGGTTCTCCCGCCGGCATTTGTCGTCGACGAGCGGGCAGCGGCTGCTGAAGGGGCAGCCGACTGCGGCCGGGCCGACGTTACCGAACTTCCCGGCCGCGGTCGCTCCCTGGACGGCGTTCCCGGACTTGAGCGAGCTGCCCAGGTTATCGGGGTCCGGTGCGGAGGCGATCAGCAGCTGGGTGTAGGGGTGGGCTGGACGCTGGGTGACCTCTTCGGCCGGCCCGCGCTCGACGATCTGGCCGCCGTACATCACCAGGACCTCGTCCGCGAAGTAGCGGGCGGACGCGATGTCGTGGGTGATGTAGAACAGGGCCAGGGACAGCCGGGTGCGCAGGTCGTCGAGCAGGTTGAGCATCTCCAGCCGGATAGAGACGTCCAGCATGGACACCGGCTCGTCAGCCAGCAGCACGGTCGGCCGGGCGGCGAGCGCCCGGGCGAAGGAAACGCGCTGCCGCTGGCCGCCGGACAGCTCGTGCGGGTACTTGACCACGAACTGCGCGGCCGGGGTCAGCCGGACCTGCTCGAGCAGCGCGGTCACGGCCGCGCTGACATCCTTGACCTCCGGCTGGTGCAGCTTCACCGGGCGGGCCAGGTGGTAGCCGACCGTGTGAACCGGGTTCAGCGAGCTGAACGGGTCCTGGAAGACGTACTGGACCTGGCTCTTGTACTGCCGGAAGCGGTGGTTGCTGCGCACGTCGACCGGCTCGCCGTCCAGCGTGATCTGCCCGCTGGTCGGGCGCTCCTGCCCGGCCAGCAGCTTCGCCACGGTGGACTTACCGGAGCCGCTCTCCCCCACCAGCGCGACGACCGCGCCCCGGTAGAGGCCGAAGGACACGTTCCGCACCGCCTGCAGCGACGCGCCCCGGCCGAGGTTGAAGACCTTGTTGAGCTGGACCGCCTCCATCGCCAGCGGTCCGCGGTCCGCGGCCACTGAGCGGACGACGGCCGGCTCGCCCACCTGCTCGGCGTCCGCGTTGACGGCCGGGGCGGCCGATGCCGCGGGGAGCGGCTCGTCGGTACCGGGCAGGCCGCCGGCGGGTCCGCCGCCGCCGATGATGGGCTGGCTCACGACAGCACCCCTTCCTGGCTCACCTGGGGAGTCACGATCGGGCAGGCGGTCAGGTGGCTGACCCGGCCGTCATAGGGGGTGACCGGGCCGGACACCGGGGCGAGAGACATGTCCACCTCCGCGCAGGCAGAAATGGCGTACTTGCAGCGCGGGATAAACGGGCAGCCGGGGACCGGCTCGCGCAGGTCGGGGGGCGAGCCGGGGATGCCGGCCAGCTCCCGGCGCGGGCCGCGCAGCGAGGGGAAGGAGTTGAGCAGTCCCCGGGTGTAGGGGTGGGCCGGCTCGCGCATGATGGCGTCGGCGCTGCCGGTCTCGAGCAGCTGGCCCGCGTACATGACCGCGATCCGGTCGGCCAGCTCGAGCAGCAGCGACAGGTCGTGGGTGATGAACAGGACGGCGAAGCCGAGCGTCTCCTTGAGCTCCACGATCTGCGCCAGGATGTCCCGCTGGACGACCACGTCGAGCGCGGTCGTCGGCTCGTCCATGATGACGACCTC
>DASWUW010000802.1:0-2250 GCA_036406335.1 Trebonia sp. | reverse complement strand
TGCACCGGCTGACCGCGGGGGCCGGCCTGGACGTGTTCGTGCTGTTTTCCTCGGGGGCGGCGGCGTTCGGCGCGGCGGGCCAGGGTAACTACGCGGCCGGCAACGCGTTCCTGGACGGCCTGGCTGCCCGGCGGCGGGCGGCCGGGCTGCCCGCCGTCTCCCTCGCCTGGGGCCTGTGGGCCGCGACCAGCGGCATCACCGGCCACCTGAGCGACAGCGACCGCAGCCGGATCGCCCGCGGCGGGATGGGCGCCCTGTCCGCCGACGAGGGCCTGACCTTGCTCGATGCCGCCCTCCAGCGGGACGAGCCGCTGCTGATCCCGGCCCGGCTCGACGTCGCCGGGCTGCGGGCGCACGCCGCCCGCGGCGCGGAACTGCCCGCCCTGCTGCGCGGCCTGGCCGGCCCGGTGATCCGGCAGGCCGCCAACGCCGGCGCCGGCGCGGACGAGGTCCTGCGACGGCAGCTGGCCGGAATGGCCGAGGCGGACCAGGAACGGCTGCTGACCGGGCTGGTCCGCACCCAGGCCGCCGCGGTGCTCGGCCACGCCTCGGCCGAGGTCGTGGAGGCCGGGCTGGCGTTCACCGACCTGGGGTTCGACTCGCTGACCGCGGTGGAGCTGCGCAACCGGCTGGCCGCCGCCACCGGGCTGCGGCTGCCCGCCACCCTCGTCTTCGACTACCCCACCCCGGCCGTCCTCGGCCGCCACCTGCGCACCGGGCTAGCGGGAGAGCTCGACGCGGTCCGGCCGACGGCGGTACGGCCGGCCGAAGCGGCCGAGCCGGTGGCGATCGTCGGGATCGGCTGCCGGTTCGCGGGCGGGGTGGACAGCCCGGAGACCTTCTGGGAGCTGCTGGCCGGGTCCCGCGACGCGATCACCGGCTTCCCGGCTGACCGCGAATGGGACACCGGCAGCTACGGCGCGGACTACAGCGCCCAGGGCGGCTTCGTGGCCCGGGCGGGCGACTTCGACGCCGGGTTCTTCGGCATCAGCCCGCGCGAAGCCCTGGCCATGGACCCGCAGCAGCGGCTGCTGCTCGAGGTCTGCTGGGAGGCCCTGGAACAGGCCGGGATCGACCCCCGGTCGCTGCACGGCACGCCGACCGGCGTGTTCGCCGGCGCGGCGGGCCGCGGCTACGGATCCGGCCCGGTCGCCGGGATGGAGGACGCCGCGGGCTACCTGATCACCGGGAACACGACCAGCGTGATCTCCGGCCGGGTGTCCTACGTGCTCGGGATCGAGGGCCCGGCGGTCACCATCGACTCGGCTTGCTCGTCGTCGCTGGTCTCCCTGCACCTCGCCGTCCAGGCGCTGCGTTCCGGCGAGTGCACGCTGGCCCTGGCCGGCGGCGTCACCGTGTTCCCCGACCCGGGCGAGTTCGCCGGCTTCTCCGTGCAGGGCGCGCTGGCCGCAGACGGCCGCTGCAAGGCGTTCGGCGCCGGGGCCGACGGCATGAGCCTGGCCGAGGGCGCGGGCATGCTGGTGGTCGAGCGGCTCTCGGACGCGCGCCGCAACGGGCACCCGGTCCTGGCGGTGATCCGCGGCAGCGCGGTCAACCAGGACGGGGCGTCCAACGGCCTGACCGCGCCGAACGGGCCGTCACAGCAGCGGGTCATCCGGTCGGCCCTCGCCGCGGCCCGGCTGTCCGCCGGCGACGTCGACGCGGTGGAGGCCCACGGCACCGGCACCGCGCTCGGCGACCCGGTCGAGGCCCAGGCGCTGATCGCCGCCTACGGCCAGGACCGGCCCGCGGGACGCCCGCTGTGGCTCGGCTCGGTCAAGTCCAACATCGGGCACTCCCAGCAGGCCGCCGGCGTCGCCGGGCTGATCAAGATGGTGCTCGCGCTGCGGCACGACCTGCTGCCGCCGACGCTGCACGCGGCCCCGCCCTCCCCGCACATCGACTGGTCCGCCGGGGACGTACGGCTGCTGACCGGCCCGGTGCCGTGGCCGGCCCGCGGCGGCCGGGAAGCCGGCGGGGGAAGGCCGCGCCGCGCGGGCATCTCGTCGTTCGGAATCAGCGGCACCAACGCCCACCTCATCATCGAGGAGGCCCCCGAGGAGGATGCCGAGAAGGCCGCCGGACTGGCCCCGGTCCCGGCGGCCGGCGGGGGCAGCGAACCGCGGGTGCTAGCCGGATCGGGCGCGATGACGGCCTGGACGGTTTCCGGCCGGACCGCCACCGCGCTGACGGGCCAGGCGGCCCGGCTGGCGGAGTTCACCCGGTCTCAGCCGGAGCTGGACCCGCGGG
>DASWUW010000801.1:0-5051 GCA_036406335.1 Trebonia sp. | reverse complement strand
GATGAACTACCGGCTGGACAAGGTCGAGACGCTGTTCATGACGACCAACCCGCAGTACTCGTTCCTCAGCTCCAGCCTGATCAAGGAGATCGCCAAGTACGGCGGCGACGTGAGCGGACTGGTCCCCGAGCAGGTCCTCGGCCGCCTGCAGGCCCGGCTGGCCGAGGGGTAACCCGCTCCGGCCGCTCGCGGGCAGCGCACGCCGCCGGCGGCGGTAATCTTCAAGTTGGGGAATCGCACGGGTCGCGGGTACGCTGATCCGTCGGTCCGGTAATTACCTCATGCGATAAACTGTGATGTCCAAACTAAATGATGAGTCAGTCGCGCGCGGGGTCTCCGGTGCGCCCGGCAGGGATGCAGGTCAGGTGTCAGCAAGTAGTAAGACAGCTAGCCCGCGCAGCCGTGGCAGCGGTGCTTTCGTGTTCGACATGCGCACGCTGGGCCGGCAGCCGGGCCAGTTCCTGGACGTGCGGCGAACCGCGGTTGCGCCCGGCGGTCTCGGTTCTGGGCTAGTCTTGGTCCCGGCCGGTGCCGAGGTGGCGCTCGACCTGCGGTTCGAGGCGGTTTCCGAAGGGGTGCTGGTCACCGGCTCGGCGGTCGCCCCGCTGGCGGGCGAGTGCGCGCGCTGCCTGGACCCGCTGACTTCCGGTATCGAGGTCGGTTTCCAGGACCTTTACCGGTACCTGCTGGATCCGGGAGAAGACGAGAACGACGGCGAGGAGCGCTTCCTTGACGGCGACTTCCTCGACCTGGAGCCGGCGTTCCGCGATGCGGTAGTCCTCGCGCTGCCGCTGTCGCCGCTCTGCCGGGACGACTGCCCCGGGCTGTGCGCCGAATGCGGTGCGAAGCTCGCGGACGCCGGGCCCGGCCACGGGCACGGGGACAAAGTAGACCCTCGCTGGGGTCTGCTCGCGAAGCTAGACCTTAACGACCCAACTGAGTAGCGAACTGACAGGAGAGCCGAAGTGGCTGTTCCCAAGCGGAAAATGTCGCGCAGCAACACCCGATCCCGCCGTGCGCAGTGGAAGGCAACCCCGGTAGCGGTGGTCGAGTGCCCGAACTGCCACAGCCAGAAGCTGCCGCACGCCGCCTGCCCGACGTGCGGGACCTACCGCCGCCGGCAGGTCCTGGACCCGGCCTGACCTGCGGGTGACAGGGAGCGCCGGTGAGCGGACGACGTAGCGACGGGGACGGGTCTGAAGCAGCCGATCCCGCCGAACTCCTCGGTATGCTCGTCGTACCCATGACCGCGCCGACGCTGGAACGCGCGCTTACTCACCGGTCGTACGCCTACGAGAACGGCGGCCTGCCGACCAACGAGCGGCTCGAGTTCCTCGGTGACTCGGTGCTGAGCCTGGTGGTAACCGACACGCTGTTCAACGGCCACCCGGACCTCCCCGAGGGCCAGCTGGCCAAGCTGCGGGCCGCCGTCGTGCAGATGAGCGCGCTGGCCGAGGTGGCCCGCGGCCTCCACCTGGGCGCGTACATCCGGCTGGGCCGGGGCGAGGAAGGGACCGGCGGCCGGGACAAGCCGTCGATCCTGGCCGACACCCTCGAGGCAGTGATCGGCGCGACGTACATCGACTGCGGCCTCGATGAGGCCAGCGGTCTCGTGCACCGGCTGTTCGACCCGCTTATCGAGCGTTCCGCGCTGCTCGGCGCGGGTCTTGACTGGAAGACGTCGCTGCAGGAGCTGACCGCGCTCCGCGGCCTTGGCGTGCCCGACTACCACGTCAAGGACAGCGGTCCCGATCATCAGAAGCTGTTCCGGGCCGTGGTCAGGGTGGGCAGCCAGGAGCTCGGGACGGGCGAAGGCCGGTCTAAGAAGGCAGCGGAGCAGCTGGCCGCCGAGGCCGCCTACCGCTCGATCACCGCGGAGAAGATGGCCGCAGAACCGCTCGCGCTGCCTGACGCGGTCCCGTCTCAGCCCGCTCCGGAAGCTGCTCCCGGGCCGGCTGACTGACCGCCCGTATCGGCACCGTCGCGGCGGGCTGGAGCTGACATGCCTGAGTTGCCTGAGGTGGAGACCGTGCGCGCGGGAGTGGAGCGCCACGTAGTGGGCCGCACGGTCGCGAGCGCCGCGGTCCTGAACCCCCGCGCGGTGCGCCGCGACCCGGCCGGACCGGACGGCTTCGCCGCCGCGCTGGCCGGCCGCACCTTCCTGCGCGCCGAGCGCCGGGGCAAGTACCTGTGGTTCTCCCTGGACGACAGCGAGGCGCTGCTCGCCCATCTCGGAATGAGCGGCCAGCTCCTGGTGGGCGACCCCGGGCGGCCGCTCTCAACCCACGTCCGCGCCCGCTTCACCTTCAGCGACGGCGGTCCCGACCTCAGGTTCACCGACCAGCGCACGTTCGGCCACCTCATGCTGGTGCGGCTCGCCCCCGAGGAGCTGGCGCAGCCGGCCGGAGGAGAGACCGCGCGGCTCGTTCCGGCGCCGATCGCGCACATCGCGCCCGACCCGCTCGAGGCCGCGTTCGACCCGGAGGTCTTCGCTGGCCGGCTGACCCGGCGCAAGACCCAGGTCAAGCGGGCGCTGCTGGACCAGTCGCTGATCAGCGGGATCGGCAATATCTACGCCGACGAGGCGCTGTGGCGGGCGAGGCTGCACTGGGCCCGGCCGACGGACACGCTGAGCGGCGACGAGGTGTCCCGGCTACTCGACGCGGTCCGCGACGTCCTGACCGAGGCGCTCACCGCCGGCGGGACGTCGTTCGACGCGCTCTACGTGAACGTTAACGGCGAGAGCGGCTACTTTGCCCGTTCACTCAACGCCTACGGCCGGGAGGGGGAACCCTGCCGCCGCTGCGGTGCCGCCGTCCGCCGCGACGCGTTCATGAACCGCTCCTCCTACAGCTGCCCCTGGTGCCAGCCGCTGATACCGGGGAAATCTGTCCGCTTAAGACCTACTAGTAGCCCGCCACGAGCAGAAACTCCCTAGATGTTGGGGTTTTATCTGTCTCATGGTTTGTTCGACGGCGGGATCTTTGGTAAGATAAAGGCCATAACGGATGACAGCTCGTTCTCGGCTTGACCGGCCTAGATCAGGGTGAGAACCTGTATCTGTTACCCGCACGCAGTCGGCGTGCGGCTCACATAGTGCCCACCCTGGTCACTCAGTGTGGAGGACCTTTCATCATGTCTAAGGCTCTATTCGGCCACGTCGGCGGTCCCGATCCGCGTCTGGTCTCTGAAATGCGCCGTCTCCAGCAGCGTGTTCGCGACCTGGAAGCCGAGCTCATGCGGCTTCAGGATGAGAACGATGCTCTTGCTGCCGGGCTGACGCACGACGAGGACCTGCTCGTTCTCGACCGTGAGCCCGCGCTTACCTAGCGGGTACGGCACGGCACCACCGGAAACGAACAAGGGGCGCCTTCCCGGCGTCCCTTATCGTTGTGGTCATCCCGGTACGGGTGGCGGCGCTATGCCGCTTCCCCACCTTCGTCATCCCATTTGCCGGTTATGTACCGTTACTGGCTCCCGGGCGCAGGTGTGGCAAACGACACACTTTGCCGAATTGAGCGGCTGCCCCCTTGTGCCGGTTTTACCCTAACGGTCAATGACCGGCTCCCTGTTGTTCAAGGGATTCCCGGTTCCGGTGCCGTTCCCGGCTGATCATCGCCCGGAACGGTAATGTTCGCCGAAGCGGTAAGCCCGGGACCGGGCGGATCGCCGAGCGGTTCCGGGGAGGGGAGGGCGCGTGTACCTGAAGTCCCTCACGATGCGCGGCTTCAAGTCTTTCGCCTCCGCGACCACGCTGCGCCTGGAGCCGGGAATCACCTGCGTCGTAGGCCCCAACGGCTCCGGCAAGTCCAACGTCGTCGACGCCCTCTCCTGGGTCATGGGCGAGCAGGGCGCGAAGAGCCTGCGCGGCGGCAAGATGGAAGACGTCATCTTCGCCGGCACCACCAGCCGCGCCCCCCTGGGCCGGGCCGAGGTGGCACTCACCATCGACAACAGCGACGGCGCGCTGCCGATCGACTATGCCGAAGTGACGATCAGCCGCCTGATGTTCCGCTCCGGGAGCAGCGAGTACGCGATCAACGGCGACAGCTGCCGGCTGCTCGACGTCCAGGACCTGCTGTCCGACAGCGGACTCGGCCGCGAGATGCACGTGATCGTGGGCCAGGGCCAGCTCGACCAGATCCTGCACGCGGGGCCGGAAGCCCGCCGGGCGATCATCGAAGAGGCGGCGGGCGTCCTCAAGCACCGCAAACGCAAGGAAAAGGCGCTCCGCAAGCTGGACGCGATGCAGGCCAACCTGACCCGGCTGGTTGACCTGACCAGCGAGCTGGGGCGCCGGCTGAAGCCGCTCGGCCGGCAGGCCGAGGTCGCGCGCCGGGCGGCCACGATCCAGGCGGACCTGCGCGACGCCCGGCTCCGGCTGCTCGCCGAGGACTACCTCCAGCTGCGTGACAAGCTGGAACGGGAAGAGGCGGACGAGAGTGCGATCCGCGCCCGCCGGACCGGGCTCGAGGCCGCGCTGGCCGGCGCGCGGGAACGGGAGACCGCGTTGGACGTCGCCGCCGCGGCCCAGGCGGCTG
The DNA here is from genome assembly GCA_036406335.1 of Trebonia sp. GTDB lineage: Bacteria > Actinomycetota > Actinomycetes > Streptosporangiales > Streptosporangiaceae > Trebonia. The sequence goes on along the minus strand of DASWUW010000801.1, from coordinate 510 downwards.
AGCTCGCCCGCTCCCAGGAGACCTGGTTCGCGCTCTCCTCGCTGACCGAGAAGCTCCGCGGGGTCCGCGGCCTGTCCGCCGAGCGGGTCCGGCTGCTGGCCGCCGACCCCGAGCCCGAACGGTCCGGCCGTGACCCGGACGAGCTCGAGCGGCAGGCGGCGGAGCTGCGGGCCGAGGAAGCGAGCCTGGCCGACCGTCTCGGTGAGGGCCGCGAGGCGCTGGCCGAGTCCGTCGCCGAACGGACTCTAGCCGAGCAGAACCTGGCCGCGGCCGAGCGCAGGCTGGCCGACGCGGCCCGGGCCGCCGCGGGCCGGGCCGAGCGCCTGGCCCGGCTGCACGGCCTGGTGGACGCCGCGGCTAGCCGCGCGGCCGCCACCGGAGAGGAAATCGACCGGCTGGCCACCGCCGCGGACCAGGCCCGCGCCCGGGCGGAACGGGCCGGGCAGGAGTACAGCGAGGTCCAGGATGTCGCCGACGGCGGCGACTCCGACCGCAGCGACCTCGCCGCCG
>DASWUW010000800.1:0-1811 GCA_036406335.1 Trebonia sp. | reverse complement strand
CCTGTCCAGCGCAGTCGCCGGCACCACCTCGGCCGCGGCCATTACCGCGATTGCGATCGCCAGGTCGAAACCGCTGCCCCGCTTGGGCAGGGCCGCGGGCGACAGGCCGACCGTGATCTTCGAGTTCGGCCAGTTCTCCCCGCTGTTGACGATCGCCGCGCGGATCCGGTCCCGGGCTTCGCGCAGGGCGGTGTCCGGCAGGCCGACCAGGATCGTCGCGGGCAGCCCGTTGGCGATGTCAGCCTCCACCTCGATCAGGTGGCCGTTGACCCCGACCAGGGCCACTGAGTAGGTGCGGGCCAGCGCCATCTAGCCCACTCCCCGGACGTGCTCGATGGTGAACCCGCCGGCCCCGTCGCGCAGCAGGCCGAGGACGTCGATCCGGATCTGGTCGAACCGGACGCCGTGCCCGGACAGCCACTGCGCCGCCAGCCGGCGCAGCCGTCGGCGTTTCGCCTGGCCTACCGCGTCCAGTGGCGTGCCGTAACGGGTGCCCGACCGGGTCTTCACCTCGCAGACGACGAACGTGTGCCGCTCGACCGCGACAATGTCGATCTCGCCGCCGGCACATCGCCAGTTCCGGTCGAGGATGCGGAACCCGAGGCCCTCCAGGTAGCTGACCGCCGCCTGTTCGCCTTCCCTGCCCAGCTCGTCTTTCGCGCTCATCGTCACCACCTCCGCTTCCGACAATGCGGCGCGGCGGCTATCTGGTGACGGGCGAATTTTGCCCTGTGGACGGGCTAAGGACCCCAAGACCAGCTGTGGATAAGGCGGCGGAAATGTCAGTGCTTCGTGCTCTAATCCGGTTCGACCGGGCTGGCGGCCTGCCGCAGGTGAGCGACGATCTGGCTGGCCTCGTCCTCGGCGATCGGGATGAACTTGTTCCCAAGCTCGCCATGCTCGTATTCGTAAAGCAGCGAACTGGGTGCCCAGCGCAGGTCGGTGCCAAAAGTCTCGTCTCGCTCACCGCCGTCGTGCCTGATCCGGCGAAGTACGCCCGCCGGGCGCTCACGGCTGCTGCGGTCATCGACGATCGCGTAGTAGGTAATTTCTTCCGCCATCACGTGTCTCCGGGTGGGTAGTTTTCGATCTCCATCGCGCCCGGCGGTATCGGGACAACAGAGTTGACACGGCGTTGAAAATGACTGAGCTCCGCCCGCTCGTCATCCCGTACTGTGCTGCGTATGCGCTCGTATGCCTTGTGCGTCAGTTCTTTTGCCTCAAGGCTGGCCTGCGTATGGAACTGTACTTCAAAGAGCACCGCTGATTCGGGCTCCCGCCACCGGCTGTTGACGCCCTTGTACTGGCTGTCGTTCCACGTGTTACGTAGTTCGACCTTGGTGAACCCCCAGCCTTCAAGGCGTCTCAGATCGTCCCCGATACCAGCCGCATATGTGTTCTCGCTGTATTGATACGTAAACCGTACGACGTCGGGCACCTCTGCCAGCGCCTCGTCCGGAGTTCGCCCCTTGGTCCGTATTCTGTCGGCGACTTTTTCTTTGAGGCGGTCTTCGCCTTTGATGTGCCGATCAAAACCGACTAGATGACGGGTCGAATCGGCAGCCGCGACGGCGAGTATCCCTGGAACGATGTCACGCTCGCCGATATCGCATATCCGTACGTAACCGCGGCTGACTTCGATGTTCTGATCGGAGGTGAGCGCGCGGGTCTCGCCCGACGACCAGGAGCCGTCCGGATGGTCCTCGGGAGCTGCCCGCTCTCGTTCCGGGTACCGTTCTTCGTGTTTTTCCCAGGCGGCCCGCAGCCGGGGGGCTGCTTCAGCCCAGGCGGCGCTGGTGCTATCGGCTGGG
>DASWUW010000799.1:0-4352 GCA_036406335.1 Trebonia sp. | reverse complement strand
TGAACGCCGCCGGACGCCCTGGCCGGAGAGCGGTTACTTCGCGGCGGCGCCGGCCTCGACCGGAACCGCCTCCTCCTCGACCGCCTTCTTGGCGGACGTCTTCTTGGCCGCCGAAGCCTTCTTCGCGCCGGCAGGCTTCCTGGTGCCGTTCGCCTTCTCGGCCGGCTTAGCCTCAGCCGGGGCCTCCGGCCCGGTCTCGATGTTGTCGGAGATCACCGTTCCCGCGACCACACCGGGCTCGTCGGCCGCCGCGTGCGCCGGCTGAGCGGGCACGGTCAGCCCGGGCACGCTCAGCTCGGGAACCTTCTTGACTGCTTCGAGGGCCGATTCGATGGCCTCGGCCAGCGACGGGGAGGCGGTGTCGTCGAAGTCCATCTTGGTGACGGTGACCTGGGCGTTGGTCGGCAGCGAGTCAGTACCGAAAACCGCGCTGACGCAACCCGCCTCCTGCAGGGTCGCTGACTCCTCGTCGGTTATCTCCCGGCTGAGGACCAGCGAGAACCTATAACCCATTTCTTTCACCTTTCCATTTAGCCGCGCCTGGGAATCATATTTCCAGCAGACAGATTTACCTGGCGAAAAGAACGCTAACGCACGATCCGGCGCCTGCGCAACCATGCCGGCGCCCGGCAAATACGCTTGCCTTGTCTGCATTTTGCGGTCACGGTAACATTTCGGCGCACGTGCCAATTCGCGGTTCAACATTTCTGGAGCGGTATGTCTCAGCCCGCACTTAACGCCGACCTGTGGTGCCGTCGCTACCGGCCCGCGCGGAACGCCAGCGCCCGGCTCGTCTGCCTCCCGCACGCAGGCGGCTCGGCTCCCTTCTTCCTCCCGGTGGCCGCGGCGCTCAGCCCCGGTGTCGACGTCGTCGCCGTGCAGTACCCGGGCCGGCAGGACCGCCGGGCCGAGCGGCCGGCCGGCACCATGGACGAGCTCGCCGGCGCCCTTACCGCCGTGCTGCTGCGGCAGCCGGAGCTGCCGGTGACGGTTTTCGGGCACAGCCTCGGGGCGATCGTCGGATTTGAGGTGGTCCGCCGGCTGGAAGCGGCCGGCCAGCAGCCGGCTCACCTGTTCGCTTCCGGTCGCCGGGCTCCGTCGACCTTGCGCGACGACACGGTCCACCTGCGCGACGACGCCGGGATCCTGGCCGAGGTGCGCCGGCTCAACGGCACGGCGTCCACCGTGCTCGGCAACGACGAGCTGATGCGGGCCGCGCTGCCCGCACTGCGAGCCGACTACAAGATCGCGGAGACCTACCGCTGCCGGCCAGGCGACACGGTGCACTGCCCGGTTACCGTGCTGACCGGCGACAGTGACCCCAAGACCACGCTGGAGGAGGCCGGCGAGTGGGCTAAGCACACCGCCGCCGGGTTCGACCTGAAGGTCTACCCGGGCGGGCACTTCTTCCTGACCAGCCACGTAGACGCGGTCAACGGACTGCTCAGCCAGCACTTTCAGCAGCACGCTCCAGTAGCTCCCTGACCACCCCGGTGACCTGGCCGAGCGTCGGCTGCCGGATAATCCGGGGCAGCTCGTCCATGAACTGCTCCTGGCCGTGGTCGACGAAAGAGCGCCGTACCTCGTCGATCATGGCCAGCAAGAGCAGCGAGTTGCCGCCCAGCTGGTGGAAGTCGGCCTGCTCGTCAAGCCGGCGCGGGTCGACCCCTAGCGCCCGGGACCAGATCAGGGCAACGGCGGCGGTCAGCGCGTCGCCACCCTCCGTTCCGCCTGCGCCCTCGCGCCCGCCGGAGGCCGCTGTCGCCGGCTGATCCGCGAACGGGTCGGGCAGCCGCCGCCCGTCGATCTTGCCGTTGGGGTTGAGCGGGATCTCGCCGACCGAGGTGAGGGTAGCCGGGACCATGTAGGCAGGCAGCAGCCCGCCCAGGAAAGACCGCCAGTCGCCGGGCACGCAGCCGTCGTCGCTGACGACGTAGGCGCACAGTTCCTTCTCCTCCCGGCCCCGCCGGGTCCGCGGCACCACCGCCGCCTGGCGCACCCGCGGGTGCCGCTCCAGCGCCTGCGCGATCTCGGCCGGCTCGATCCGGTGCCCGGCCACCTTGACCTGGTCGTCGATCCGGCTGACGAAGGTCAGCGTGCCGGCGGGCAGCAGGCGGACGATGTCGCCGGTGCGGTAGACCCGGGTGCCGTCGGCCAGCCGGAAGAAGCGCTGCCGGGTCAGGTCGGGCCGGCCCAGGTAGCCGCGGCCCACCTGGTCGCCGCCGATGTAGGCTTCCGCCGGCTCGCCCGGCGCGGCGAACCGGCCGCGGGAGTCCAGCAGGTGGATGGCGTTGTTGTCCATCGGGCGGCCGAACGGCACGCCGGGCTCGAGGTCGGTGTCCGGGTTGAACTCGTGCGACGTGTTCACGATCGTCGTCTCGGCCGGACCGTACTGGTTGAGGATGCGGCACTGCGGGCCGAGCGCTTCCCGGCCGCGTACCGCCGTGCTGCGGCGGAGCACCTCGCCGATCGTCATGACCACGCGCATGGTCGAGTGCCGGATACCCGCCCGGCCGATGATGTCCAGGTGGGACGGGGTAATCGCGGCCGCGGTGGCCCCGCTGGTCTCGATCGCCTCCCGCAGCGTCACCGCGTTCACCTCGCGTACCGGCAGCACGGCGCCGCCCGCCAGCAGCGGGAGGAAGAACGCGCAGCCGGCCACGTCGAAGGAGATCGACGGGATCAGCAGCATCCGCGTCCCGGCGTCGATGCCCGCGTCGGGGATCGCCCACCGGGCGTAGCTGACCACGCAGCGGTGCTCGATCTCGACGCCCTTCGGCGCCCCGGTGGAGCCCGAGGTGTAGACGACGTAGGCGAGGTCGTCCGGGCGCACGTCCGCGTCGGCGTAGTCGTCCGGCGGGAGGAGGGGCACCGTGTCCAGGCGGACGCCGGGACAGGTCGCGGGCAGGAAGTCCCGGGCGGCCGCGGGCGGTTCCGGCAGGCCCGGTTCTAGCAGGCCCGGTTCTAGCAGGCCCGGTTCTAGCAGGCACAGCGTCGCGCCGGAGGCGGTGAGGATCTGGCTGATCCGCGCGTCGGGATAGGCCGCGTCGATGGGCAGGTAGGCCGCGCCGGAGCGGAGGACACCCCAGACCGCGACGACGGTGGCGGGTGACCGGCCGGCCACGATGCCGACCCGGTGACCGCGGCCGATCCCCCGCTCCCGCAGGACGGCGGCCAGCGCGGCCGAGCGCTGGTCGAGCTGGGCGTAGGTCAGGTCGCCGTCTCCGGGCGCGCCGCGGCTCAGCTGCCCGTCGACCGCGATGGCGTCCGGCGTGCGGCGCGACTGCGCGGTGAACAGCTCGGTGAGCGTGCCGGGCGGCCCCGGGGGAACCGTGCCGTTGCCGTCCCATTCCCGGTAGGCCCGCGGCGCCAGCTCCTCCGCCAGCCGGTCCAGCAGGGACTCGGCCAGCTCCCCGGCACCCGGCCCGTCCCGCCAGGCGACGGTGATCTCGGTGCGGCCGCCGCACTCGACGATGTCGATCGCCGGGATGAAGGTCACGCTGCCCAGGCTGTAGCAGGAGGTCGCCTCGAAGCCGCCGGCGCAGAGGTCGGCCAGGTCGACCGCGCCCAGGTGCGAGACGCAGGCGACGTAGTCCAGGACCTTGCCCTTGACCAGGAACTCGCTGTCCTGGCTGGCCCGGCGGTCCAGCCAGCGGTACAGCGACCGCAGCACCGGGCGCGGGATCCGGAGCAGACCGGGCGTGCTGGTGCTGGCCAGGAACCGGTGCTCGCTCAGCGCGGTGAGCAGGCTGGCCTGCACATCGCCCCAGTCCCCGCCCGGGCCGACCTGGACCTTGACCGACCCGCTGGCCGCCCCGGTGGTGCGCAGCCCGGGCAGGTACGGCCGAAGGTCGACCGGAACCAGGACGCGCCCGGTTCCCCCGCCGTAGCGGGCCACCTCGTGCACGATCCGCGCGGTCACCGCCGGGTGGCGGCCGTCGACCGTGCGCCGCCGCCACAGGGAGCGGCGCGGCCCGGCCGGCAGCTCGCCGAGCGGCGGCAGCCATTGCGTCACCTCTTCCGGCCTGGCCTTTTCCGGCAGGTCGACGCCAAGCTCAGCCGCTACCCGGACCGCCACCTCGGCGGCGGTCAGCCGGGACAGAGCCGGCTCCAGCGGCAGGCCGCGCAGGGCCCGGAAGACCTGCTGCTGCCAGAGGAAGGCGCCCTTGCCGTCCATCACCGCGTGATGGGCGCGGAAGATCACCGAGGTCGGCGTCCCCGGTACCAGGATCACCTCGCAGCTCGGCCCGTCCCGGCGGGCCAGCGGCGTGCGCAGCAGCGGCGAGTCGAGCCGGTCGCGGTCGAACCCGGCGGCGGCCACGCGGACGGCCGGCGGCGTGCCGCTGTCCGCC
>DASWUW010000798.1:0-7380 GCA_036406335.1 Trebonia sp. | reverse complement strand
TCCTGATCGTCGTAGGTAACGAACTGCCAGCCGCCGCCGATCGACTCGCCGAGGCTGATAACGCGACCGATTGTCGAGTAGTGACACCAGAACGTCGCCCACCATCCGCCACCGCGAGTGGTAGCGAACACGCCGCACTCGTTGACCAAGACGCCCCACTGTTCGTCAGTCATGGTTGCCCGGCTTGTCTTGCGCAGCGGGCCGGTTGGCTTCCGGATGCAGCTCGGCCACCAGCTGTGCGATGCGCTGGTACTTCTCCTCGGTGGTGTGGCCGTCCCAGCCGCGTGCGGACTGTGGCGTCTGCTCGACGTGGCCGAACAGGTCCAGGTCGCCGTCGGCGATGTGCCAGCAGGCCTGTCCGGTGGGCAGCTCGACCGTCACTACGGTCCAGCCGGGTGTAGCCGAGTCGGTGGTACCGATGTGGGACGGGTAGATGGCGGCGAGGTGCGCAACGAGGTGTGCGCGCTCGCGGTAGATCGCATTCAGGGAGGCTTCGAGGTCGCTCATCGCGTGATCCTGTCGAGGTGGGCCGTGACGGCGTCGCTCTCGGCCGTGGGCGGCGTGTGGCGGGCGAGGTGCTGGGTGGCGGCCTGGGTGGCCGCGTCGGTGACGTCCTGGCGCCATGCGCGGTTGGCACGCCGGCGCAGCTTCAGCGGCAGCAGCGGGGTGCAGGCGCGGCAGGCGAACAGGTGCCCGGGCGCGGGCTGGCCGCAGCCGGGACACGGGTGCTCGGTGGGCTCGGGATCGTCGCCCCAGTCAATGCTCTCGACCATCAGCCGGTCGTCTCGGGCTCGGACTTCGGCAGCGCGGCGCGCACGAAGCAGTCCTTCGCCTCCAGCAGCTTGCGCAAGCCGGCGGTCAGCTCGGGACCGTCGAGCTCGGCGGCCATCTGGATCGCGAGCTCGCCGACGGGCGCCGAGACGGCCTGGAGGTGCGGCGGCAGGTGGTCGTAGGCGAAGTAGCGCAGGATCTCGGCGGTGGCGGGGTGGATCGGTCGGTCGGGCATGTCAGGTTCCTGTCTTCTCGGTGGTGTGTGGTGCGGTGGCGAGTTCGGCGGCGCGGATCGCGACGGCGCGGTGCGTCAGCGGGACGCCGGCGGTTTCGAGTTCGGTCTGGGCGGCGCGGCGCCAGGCGCGGGCGGCGCCGGCGGAAAGCGCGTCGAGGGTGGCCCGGGCGGTGGTGAGTTCGGGGTCTTCCTCGGCCACCACTTCGTCGGGTTGTCCACAGGCTTGATCATCTGCGGTAGGTGAGTGGGTCACCTGAGGCGAGGTGGTTGGTAGTAGTTGGTAAAGGTTGGTAGGCGGCAATCCGTTGCCGGTACGATCATGAAATTTTGCCGGTACGGCCCCCGGATTTTGCCGGTACGGATCGGCGTCGCCGGGTTCTGTACCGGCAACGGATTGCCGGTACTCGGCGGTAACTTCCGAGTTGTCCACAAGCCGTAGCGGCACCGGATTGCCGGTAGCCTCCGAGTTATCCACAGGCTCTACCGGCACCGGATTGCCGGTACGGTCCACATCCGGCAGCGGGCGATCCGGTACCGGATCGCCCTTCAACACCGCCAGCAGAGGACGCAGCGCGGCCGGCTTCGCCCGCTTTCCAACGTGCGGCGCCCCGTCGGCATTGATCGGGTACCCGTCCCGATCACGCCGCATCGGTATCGCAGGAAGGCCGGCGGCGGGCATCGTCAGCTGATAGCTGCTGGCGTCGCCCGCTGACCGGCCACGCTTGGTCACCTCGATCAGGCCCAGCAGTTCCAGAGCCTCCAGCGAGTCCCGGGCGTAGCGCTCATCGCAGATCGCCTCATCAGCAAGGCGCTTCTGGCCGACGCAGGCACCCGAGCCGTCGGCGTCGGCGTAGGTGGCCAGGACGAAAGCGACCGCTTTGATCTGCTGGGCCAGGTCGGACCGGCGGATGTACACCATCCACGGGTAGTTGCCGGTCGCCTGGTTCTTCAGCTCGCCCACGCCCCGCCTTCCTGTTCGTGTTCTGAGCTACGCGGCGGCGGCCGGCGCCGCGGCGGGGACGGGTTCGATACGCCAGGTGCCGTCGTCCTCGACGACGAGCCGCATGCCGTCCAGCAGGAACTGCGTGTCGAACGGCTCGGCGCCGCCGACCGGCAGGATTTTGACGATGCCGCCGCCGGGGTCGCCGTAGTAGATGCCGACCTTGCAGCCGGGCAGCAGGGCGTGGACGCGGGCTGCCAGCTCGCGGACGCCACCGATGGGCTGGCAGACCTGCCCGCGCTTCTGGTGGCGCTGCGCGGCCGAGATGGTGCCGCACTTGGCGAGACGGCGGCCCATCACGCACGCGCCGTCGCGACGAGTTCGCGGTGGTGCGTGTCGCAGTCGTTGCACGGGTCGCCGGCCGCGTTCGTGTGCTTGTAGCGCCGCCGGTAGTCCTCGACAACCTGGCGCGCCTCAGTCGCCCGCGGCATGCCGCAGTCCGGGCACGTCGGGCATGTGATGCACACCTGGTACACGTTGGGGTTGAACAGCGGCGCGTCGAAGGACAGCCGGTGCTCGGCCAGCGCGTTTTCGAGGTCTGCGAGTCGGCTGGATCCCATGCCGCGCAGCGATGCGATGTCGTCGTGGCTGCGGTCGAGCAGCTGCCCGATGGTGGTGATACCAGCCTCGGCGAGGGCTTTCGGGGCCTGCGTGGTCAGACCGAGCGTGCTGATCGGGTCGTCGTACCTGATGGCCATCAGGCACCGCCGCGGTACAGCCGTGCGCCGGCCTCGCCGAGCGTGATCGCGACGTCGTGGCCGATAAGCTCGGCGGGGATGCCGCGCCGGTGCATCAGCAGCGACAGGTCGGCGGTGCTACGGGCGATGTGCATGCAGAACTCGCCGAGCTGCTGCGGGTCGGCGCCGGGTAGCTGCTGCATGAGCCGTTCGACGAGCGGCTGCACGGACTCGGCGACGATGCAGCCGGGCACATGCCGGGACTCGCTGATCTTGGCGAGCAGCTGATCGGTGAGGTGCGGATTCAGGGTCACGGCTCAGACCTCCTCACCGAACGCGCCGGCGAGGTCTTGCTCGACCTCGAACGGGAGCTCGACGCGGCCGGTGCGGCGCTCCATGGCGCGGCGCAGGATCCGGCGAACCGCGCTCTTGTCGGTGCCGGTGACGGCCTCGATGCGGCGGATCCGCATCGTGGGGATGACGTCGCCGGTGTCGGTGTCGGTGGTGACCTCTTTGCAGTCGACGATGGCGATGACCACCTGGAGGTGGTCGGGATCCCGGCAGAGTTCGCCGACGATCGGGCCGACGCCGTTGGCGGTGCCCTTCGGCAGCTGGCTTGCAAGCTTGACGGACATGCGTACCTCGTCTACGTCTTTTGGATGAGTGGGCGGTCGCCGCGTCCCCGCCCCACACGGGGCGCGGCGACCTGGGGCCAGTCCGGCCGCCGGGGGGCAACGGCCAGACTGGCGGTCTGTGTCAGTGCACTGTCGGATCCGGCTACATGGCGCCAGGAAGGTGCCGCACGGCGGCGGGAATCAGCGCTTCGAGAGGGCCTCGCGCACGATGCCGCTGACGCGCTCGCCGATGCTGCTGCCGAACTCGGTCGTGACGGCCTCGCGCGCGGCCTTCACCGCGTCGGCGATCTCCGTCTTGAACCCGTCCTCGACGGCGGCGCGGATCATGGCCTGGAGGTTCGTGGTGCTGGACCGGTCGCCGTACCGGTCCTTCTGCTTGGTGTCCAGCCAGGTGCGGGCCTCGGCGACGATGACCTCGCGCAGGGTGGTGTCCTCGCCGGCCTTCTCGCCGTAGCTGTTGGTGCGGTGGATCGGCTTGGCCAGGGCCTCGGCGATGACCGGGGCCAGTTGCGCCCGGATCTCGTCGTCGCGGATCTCGTGCACGCGCTGGGCGAGCCCCTTCCAGGAGTCGGAGCGGCTGAACTTCTCGACGAGCTGGCGGACGACCTCGTCGCCGATGGTGCCGGCAGGGACGTAGTCGCCGTCTCCGTCGCGGTGGGAGTCGATGTAGTCGCCGAGGTCGATCTTGTCGACGCTGACGGTAATCTCCATGGAAACGTCCTTAGTTAGTCGGCTGATGTTGAGGCGTTGTGCCGGATCTACGGCTCCGGCATGCCGTCGAGCAGCTGCATGGTTCGGCACGGCCACAGCTCGTGGCGGAACGGCCGGCTGCACTCCAGGCACACAATCAGGCCGCCGCCCCGGTCCTCCGGCCCGTGCATCTCACGGACCTGCTGAAGCCGCCGCGCCCAGCCGTCGTGCTGCTCGATCAGCAGCTGGGCCCGCAGGCCAGCCCGGGCGAGCGCGACCAGGGCGGGCACGTCGATGGCGGACTCGCGGATCGGGCCGAGCGCGCGGTACCAGCTGCCGGGTCGCTGCCTAAGCAGTCCGGTGACGAGCTGTGCGCGCCGTTCGGCGGCGGCCAGGAACGCGGTGTCCAGTACGGGCTCCAGCGCGGTTGCCGGGCTCACCGCACACCGCCGACCTGCGCGGCGTGCCGGCGCTGCATTCGCCGCGCACGGTCCCGGGCCATCCGCCGCACCGCTCGCCGCACAGCGCGCCGCTGCCACCGCCGCAGCATCCGCGGGAACCCGATCCGCGCCGCCGCGTACAGCGCCAGCCCCGCGACGAACGCGGCGAAGGCGAGCAGCAGGCAGGCGCCGAGGACGGTGCTGTTGACCGCCGCATGGTCGGGGTTCTGCACGGAGGCGACGAGGACGTAGATCGTGGCTGCTAGTGCTGCGGCGAGCTCGATGGCGGTGGCCGGGTGGCGGCTCATGCTGCCCTCCGACCATCGGCCGGGCGCAGCAGGAACGCCGGGTCCGTGCCACCGAACAGGCCCTCGACCTCGGGCGTACAGCCGCGCTCGCCGGCCTCCGGTGACCGCCGCAGCATGCCGGTAACCAGGTGGTAGTCATGCGAGACGGCCCAGTCGATGTCCCGGCGCTTCTCACGCATCAGGTCGGTGACGGCCTGCTGCTGGGGTTCGGTCAGGTGCAGCGGGTCGGGGCGCCAGTCGTAGGCGGTGACGGTGCCGTCGGCATGCAGCCGCACGTGGCAGACCATCTTGTGGCGCGTGCTGCCGGCGGCGTGGCGAAGCTCGGCTGCGAGTGCGGCGACCTGGGAGGTGCTAGTGCGCAGGGTGTTGATGCGGCTCACAGGTCCACCCCGTCCTGGTGGGCCGTCAGCTCACGGAACCTGACACCGACGGTCTCGTACCTGCCGAAGCCGCGGTGTTCCTCCACCGGCTCGACGCTGGTCGTCATCGCGAGCATCAGTCCGTTGGCATAGACGCGCTCGAAGTCGTCCACAGTGCCGTCGAGCAGGATGGGGTATTCGCAGTTGCCGCAGGCGATGACGGTGATCCGGCCGTCGTTGATGTCCACCAGCACGTTGCGGTGCGGGTCGGTGATCGTGCAGTCGCAGTAGTCGCTCACGCGGACGCACCGGCTTTCGCCTGCTTGACGTGCGCGGCCAGCCGTTCCCGCAGGACCCCGGCCCCGGTGGCCGTGATGGTTCCACGGCCGACCTCGACCGTGATGGCCTGCTCGACCTCGGCCCGGGCCTCGTCGCTGTTGACGTCGAGAATCATCTGGTCGAGGACGTCGAACTCGCTGATGCCCTCGCCGTTGGCGTTCGGGCCGGCCGGTTCCGGTTCGAGCGGCGGCGGGATCTCGCCGGTGTTCAGCGCGTGGATGACGGCGGACGCCTCGGCGGGCGTCAGATCGTTGGCGCTGGTGATGGTGCGGCGGGTGACGCGCGTCATCAGCGCGTAGCCGCCGTCCTTCGTGTGGTTCTGCTTCCGCAGCAGCGCGTGCATCATCTTCATCTGCGCGCCGCTGGCCCCGGCCGCATTGCCGGGCGGCTCGGTTGCGGCCTGCGGCTCCGGTATGGTCGGCAGCGGCGGCAGCTGCTGCCCGCCCGCTGTGTTCCACTGGTCCTCGACCGGGCCCCCGTGACGTTGCGCCGGGCGGTCTCGCGGGGTCAGCGCTGCCCATCGCGCATCGAACTCAGCGCGTAGCCGGTCGCCGTCCGCCGGAGCCAGCTGGCCTGCGTCGGCCTGTGCGCCGATGTCCGCGCCGATCATGGCCAGCGCGTCATGGTCGGTTGCGGCAGCGATGCGCTGCCGGACGGTACCCAACCAGCGCAGATCCGTAACCGCTGCCGGAGCGCGTTCGTAGCTCGACTCGTCCGGGTCCGGCTCGGTCGTCGGCAACGCCAGCAGCTGAATAAGCGCGATCCGGTAGGCCACCGACATCGCTTTCGCGGTGCCCTTGTCGCCGGAGTCGAAGGCCTCGCCCGGCACCGTGACGTCCTCGAAGTCGCCGGCGGGTCCCTTGAACCGATACTTGACCTTCACGGTGCAGCGCGTCATTGGGGTGCGCTTCTCGCCGACGAGGATGTTTTCGTAGGTGACCTTTTTCAGCATCGGCTTGGGCACAATGCCGTGGGCGCGGAAGGCCGGTCCGACGCGGTTGAGGACGGCGTCGATGCCACGGAAGTTGAAGTTTTGTGCCTTGTTGTAGCCGTCCTTGCCGACGTGGTCGACGTCGACCATTACGCGGGCCAGCAGCTCGGTGATGCTGGGGTGTTGGACCTCGGGCGGCAGGCTTGTGGTCTCAGTGGACACGAGGGATCTCCTGGGTCTCCTGCGCAGCGCAGGCCTCGCTCTCGGGATCGGCCGCCGCATTCGCAACCAGCGACGCGAGATGGTCCGCGTCGGCCCAGCAGCCCATCGCCCGCGCAGCCAGCTGCCGGTACCGCAGCGCCGCCACGTGCGTGTCAGCGGCGGACTCGCTGTCGCCGTCAGCGGAGTAGCCGGCGGCCAGCTGCTCGCAATCGCGGGCAGCATCGAGCAGGTTGCGCAGGATCGACGCGCACACCTCGGCGTCACGCTCTGACGTGCTCAGCGGGCTCACGGCTGCACTCCGACCAGCCGTGACGCGACGATCGTGCAGCGGGTGCGGCGCGCCGACACGTAGGCCGGGTCCTCCAGGTACCGCCGCATCCACTCGGCGTCGCACTCGGCGAGGTCGCAGTGATAGGCGGTCAGGACCTGGTGGATCGCGGCCATCGCGGCGTCGGTGGTCAGCGCGTTAAGGGGCTCGGCGGCGTCGGGGACGTCCGGGGCGAGGGCCAGCAGCTCGGCGGCGACGGGCTGGGTCATCTCGATGCCGTTGATGTAGAGCGCGGTCACCGCTTCGCACCGCCCTTCGGGCACGTGATGTGCGCGAACAGCTGGCCGCCGCCGACGCGCCCGGTGGGGTATGAGGACTCGCCGACGGCGAACGGCCGGCCGCAGCGGGTGCAGGCCTCGCCTTCGAGCTGGTCGGCGGTGTAGGGGCCGGTGGAGACGGTGTAGGGGGAGGTGGCCATCAGAACGACGCTCCGTCCTGGCCCCAG
>DASWUW010000797.1:0-7775 GCA_036406335.1 Trebonia sp. | reverse complement strand
CGGGCGGGCGGGCCCGGCGGCGCGCTGTTCGAGTGAGCCGGGTCGCCGCCGCTACACCGGCGGGAACCCGGCCACTCACGGTGAATCCGGCGTGAGGGGGGAGAGAAGCCCCTGGTTTTCCGCGGCGGAGGAGGAAGCCGCCGCGGTAGTGCCGAATTCGCCGCGCCCCCGCGAGGGGCTGCGGGGGAGGAAAAGGCTCATTCACCGACTCCGACCGGAATGCCCAGCAAACCGATGAGATGCTCAGGAATTTGTACCATGACGGATCCGCTTTTATCCGCCGGATCGGCCCGCGCGACGACCGCGACCGAGGTGACGTCGCCCCGGTTCACCGTCAGGTGCGGCGCGCCGGGCGGGACGTAGACGAAGTCGCCTGCCCCGACCAGTGACCGCTCGCCGAGGCCCGGGCCGTGCCAGACTTCGGCCTGGCCGCTCACCATGTAGACCGCCGTCTCGTGCTCCGCGTGAAAGTGCGCCGTGCCGCGGGTCCCCGGCGGGATCATGACCAGGTGCAGACGGAGCGCCCGGGCGCCGGGCGGCGGGCCGCTGCCTCCCGCGCCTGCCGCCGGGATGATCACGCAGCTGGCCGAAGTGCGCAAAGCGGGACGGCCGGGACCGACAGCGGACTGCCGGGTCAGCCACCCTTCAACCTTGTTAACTCTGAGCACTCGACTGTTTCCCATCCGTAATTTCCACTGAGCACAGACTAGGGTCTTGTACCTAGGTATAGATACTCTCGGTAAGGTTATATGGATGTGTCTCTACAGGAATAAGTGTCTTACCTTTACGCTACATATTGTAAGTTATCGCAGCTTATCGACTTATGGCAAGGCATGCTCACGTTCTGACTAACCGAAATGTCATTCTGGTTGGCCAAGGTCGGCCTAATAGTGATTACTTTAAGTCACTATTGCTGAGGCAAGACAGCGTCCGGCCCGGCCGCACCGGGTCTGCCGGACCGGTTGACCACGGCGGATGGCCGACGCGGAGGCGTAACGGGCCGACGTCGTACGGCTACAGCGTGTTCGCGGGATCCCCGCGGGAACCGGTAAGATCTGAGTCCCGAGAAGCCCGGTGCCGGCCCTGACCTGCCCGGTGAACCTCCGGAAAGCCTCTGAACTAGGCAGTACCTGAACCGCGGGGAGCCGGGTTCCGTTTTCCTAGGCATAAGGAGCGGCATTCAGATCCGTCTCGCTCTTATCAGCGGCCACGTACTTCACTGGGAGCATTTGTGACACAGGAACCACAGACGGACTCGCTGGCCACTCGGCGGACCATGCTGGCCGGAGTTGGCCTGGTGGGTCTCGCGGGCGCGATCACCGCCTGCGGCGCGGGCGGCTCGAGCAGTTCGACGGCCGCGGGCGCCGCGGCGTCCACCCCCGCAGCCCCGGCGAGCAGCGCGGCCGGGAGCCAGGGGGCCGGCGGCGCCGCGGCGGCCAGCGCGCTCACCACCACCAGTGCGATCCCGGTCGGCAGCGGCAAGATCTTCGCGGACCAGAAGGTGGTCGTCACCCAGCCCACGGCGGGTGAATTCAAGGCCTTCAGCGCCATCTGCACCCACATGGGCTGCACCGTCGGCTCGATCAGCAACGGCACCATCGACTGCCCCTGCCACGGCAGCCAGTACAGCATCGCGACCGGCGCGGTGGTGGGCGGGCCGGCGCCCAAGCCGCTGCCCGCGGAAAAAATCAAGGTGAACGGGAGCAGCATCATCCTTGAGTGACGTCGCCTCCGCCCGCGCGCGGCACGCCGAGCCGGTGATGGGGACGGTAGTCTCCTTCGACGTCCCGGCGGCCGCGCTCCGGGACGGCTCCCTGGACGAGGCCGTCCGGTGGCTGCACTGGGCCGACCTGGTCTTCTCGCCGTACCGCCCGGACAGCGACGTGTCGCGGCTCGCCGACGGCACGGTGGCCGTGGACGGCTGCGCGCCCGAGGTGGCGGAGGTGATCGAGGCGTGCGCCCTCGTCGCCGAGCGGTCCGGCGGGTACTTCACCGACTCGCCCTGGGGCCGCTTCGACCCGTCCGGCTACGTAAAAGGCTGGGCGGTCGAGCACGCCGCGGGAGTCTTGTCCGCCGCCGGGTCGGCCAGCCACCTGGTCAACGGCGGCGGAGACGTGCAGTGCGTCGGCCGCCGCCCCGGAGCCGGCCCCGGGGCGGCGGAGTCCCGCTGGCGGGTCGGTGTCGCCGACCCGCTCCGGCCCGGCCGGCTCGCCCTGGTCGTCGAGGCGGCCGACTGCGGCGTTGCCACCTCTGGCACCGCCGAGCGCGGCGCGCACATCGTCAACCCGCGGACCGGCCAGGCCGCCGGCGGCCTGGCCAGCATCACCGTCGCGGGTCCTAGCCTGGCGCTGGCCGACGCGTACGCCACCGCCGCCTTCGCGATGGGCCCGGAACTGGCCCGCGACTGGGCGCAGTCGCTGGACGGTTACCACGCCTACGCGATCACGGAGGCGGGCGAGACCTGGCAGACCCGCGGCTTCGCGGCCCTGATCGCCCCCGGATGACCGCGGCGGCCGGCCCGCGCCGGGCTCAGGTCGCGTGCGTTCCCCGGTCCGGCACGTCCGCCTGATCGGCCGGGCCGGGAGAGGGCCGGTCGCGGCGCAGCACGGTCAGCAGCTCGTCGTAGGGGCCGATCAGGTACGCCTCGTCGGCCGGCTGAAAGCGGGTAGAGCGGCGCGGCGGGTGGTAGAGAACCTCACGGTCGTCGGCCCGGCGCAGCGCCAGTACCCGGGTGCTGGCGGCCAGTTCGTCCATGCGCAGGCCGTGCAGGCCGCCGCCCGGGGTGACGGTCAGCCGGGCGACCAGCAGCGGTTCCTCGCCGGCGTAGAACGTGGACAGCACGTCCAGCCCGAGGGCCGCGCCGACGAACCACGGGGCGGCAAGGGCGGCGGTGGACTTCACGTTCCGGAACCCGAACGTCTCCTTCACCGAGTGAGCCAGCTGCGGGTCGAAAATGCGCAGCACCACCGGGGTGTCGCGCCAGCGCCCGCCGAGCTGGTCTCTTACCGCCAGGCCGGTCTCCAGGTTGGCCAGGTCGTCACTGGTCAGCACGGCCACCGCGGACGCGTTGGCCAGCCGGGCCGCCGCCAGGGTCTCCGGCAGGGTCGCGTCGGCGATCATCACCGGGATGCCGAGCGCGCGGGCCTGCCCGAGATGCCGGTTGCGGTCGCTCCGTTCGATGACCACCACGTCCCGCCCGGCTTCGTGCAGCTGCTGGACCACCCGCATGCCGATGGCGCCGAGGCCGATCACCAGCACGTGACCGTGCAGCGCGGTAATCTTCTGCAGGCCGAGCGACTCTTCGATCCGCCGGCTGACCAGCATGTCCGTCAGCAGCGCGAAGAAGATGGCGACAAACAGCGCGCCGGCCAGCATCAGGGCGATCGCGAACACGACCAGCCAGGAGGGTTCACCGCGGAACGAGTAGTCGCCGTACCCGACGGTCGTCACGGTCTCCACGCTGAAGTACACCGCTTGCAGCAGCGAGATATGGTGATCGGGCCCGGCCAGGTGATAGGTGAAGCGCAGCACGAGGGTGGCCGTCACCAGCACGCTGAGCAGCGCGCCGAGGGCGATCATGATCCGCCGGTCGGTGGCGCGCACGAACGACACGGCGAGGTCGCGCAGCGCCCGCACCGTTCGCCCGGAAGCGCTGCTGCCCGTGCGCGCCTCCGCCGAGCCTTCCGGGGCCATCACGGCGAGCACGCCGTAGGCCGCGCCCCCGGGCCCCAGCCCGCCGCCCGCGCCCCCGGCGGCGGCGCTCAGGCCGCGGATTCGCTCGGGATGGTCGATGACCGAGGCGTCGGCGAGCTCCTCCGGTGTGCCGATCAGTGTCACCTCGTCCCCCTGGCGGACCCTGGTGTCCCGCCCGGGACAGACCACGACGTCGCCGTCCGGCGGCACTACCGCGACCGGGGCGAGCGATCCGTACAGGTGGCGCAGCGTCGCCGTCGACGGCGCGGTGGTCCGGGCGGCGAGAAACCGCATCCCGGACAGCGTCATCTCCTGAACGCCCTCGCCCATACATACCTCGACCACCGACGGGGCCGACAAGCCGGCCACGTCGAGCACTTTCACGCCCGCTTCCCGGACCGCGCGGCCGACCGCCGGGTTGGTGAGCTGCGCGACCACCCGGACCTCGCTGCGCAGCCGTCGGACGAGCAGCGCGGTCTCCAGGGCAGACAGGTCGTTCTCCTGGGCGCAGATGACCGCCGCCGCGCCGGCCAGCCCGGCCGCCGTCAGCGTCTCCTCGGACCGGGTGGGCCCGGTCACCAGCGGCACGCCCCGGGCGGTAACCAGGCGGGCCAGCGCCGCAGGCGGGTTGTCGTCCACGACCGCGGTCAGCACGCCGGAGAGTTCGAGCACCTCCACGATGCGCAGGCCGACGCCGGGCAGCCCGCAGACGATCACGTGCCCCTGCCAGTCCGCCGGGTCGGTCAGTTCCGTCATCAGTGCCCCCACCTGGCCAAGCATTCCCAGCGCGGATGAACGGCATGTTAGCGCGATGTACCGCGCGCCGCCGTTGTCCGCCGTTGTCTGCCGTCGTCCCGGGCCCGCCGTCGTCCCGGGCCTGGCGGCCGGCCCGCGGACGGCACCCGCGTCCAGGGAGCGGCGGCCGCGCTAGCTCCGGGCCTTGCCGTCGATGCGGTCCGCCTCGTCCCGCCGTTCCGCTCCTTCGCCCGGCGAGGCGGCCCGGGCGGCGAAGGCACCCTGCGCGGCGGCCGCGCGCTGGTAGGCGTCACGGGCGTTCGCGCGGGCGCGGCCGGCGAACTTGTCGCCGATGTCCTCGAAGACCGCGGCCTCCAGAGCGGTGCGCGGCTCGCCGTCCGCCGACGCGTCGGGGAAGGGACCGAACAGCTGCAGGAGTTGCGCCGCCTCCACCGACAGACCCCGGTGCAGCCAGCTCTGCACGTCCCGGACCGCCAGCGCCGGGTCGCCGTCGAACCGCCACCCCTGCGCCTCGCAGGCGCGCCTGACCTGGCCGAGCGAGAATCCGCCGAGCAGAAGGTACCCGCCCCGGCCGAGGAAGATCAGCCGCGGCTGCCGGACCCGGCTGTACAGCTTGAACTGGGGGAGAAGCCGGAGCGTGTCACCCGGGTCGGCGGTCAGCGTGAACGGCTGGCGGCCCTTCGCCCCCCGGCGGCTGACGATGACGTCGCGGCCCACCTCGAGCTGGCGCCGGACCCGGCGGACGCGGAACCAGCCGGCCAGGCTAACCGCCAGAAGGACCCCGAAGAAACAGGCCGCCGCGATTCGCCCGCCCGCCGTCTGCTGGCTGCTCACCGAGACGGCCAGGCACAGAGCGAACAGAACGACGAGAAACACGAAAATGCCGGCCGGCCCCGTTTGCCGGGACCGGACGATAACGGTCCCAGGCGGCCGTCCGTAGCCCTGGTCCTGCATGCCGGCATGCCTAACGGCGTCTTGCCGTTAATTCGATTAACGGCCGGTATCGAGGAGCGAAGAGGCGTCTATTCGCCGGTCGTGCCGTCAATCGCCTCGCGGAGCAGGTCGGCGTGGCCGGCGTGGCGCGCGGTCTCCTCGATGAGGTGCAGCATCGTCCACCGCAGGCTGAACGGCCGGCCGTCGCTCAGCGGGACCGCCGAGACCGCGTCCAGGCTGCCGGTGTCGGCGGCCACCTTCCGCGCCCGGTCGCAGGCGTCGCGGTAGCGCTGGCGCAGCCATTCCGGATCCTTGTCGGGCGCGGTGCGGAACTCGTAGTCGGGGTCGGCCTCCCAGTTGACGCCCCGCCAGTCCGCGCGCGGCTCGTGTCCGAGGAAGCGCTCCTCGAACCAGGATTCCTCCACCAGCGCCAGGTGGTAGAGGAGGCCGGCCAGAGTCAGGCCGGAGCTGGGAATCTTCCGGGCCAGCTGCTCTTGGGTCAGGCCGTCGGTCTTGAGCAGGACCGTCTCCCGCTGGTAATCGAGGTACTGCCCGAGCGAGTCCCGTTCGCTCGAGGTGACGGGATCGGGGTCCTGCCGCACCGGGGTCTCCTCTCCGGGCCGCGTCGCGGCCGAGCCGCCACCGACCCTACGGGTTCGGCGTGACCCGCCGCCTGCCATTTATCTGCGGTCACCGGCCGCGGGCCGCGACGATATCGGGTTGCCGCCGGGTCCAGTAGTCGACGCCGGACCTCGGTGCCGCGGGCGATGGAGGCGAAGTCGGCCAGCAGCCGCCGGTGGCACCGCCACCACAGGGATTCCGAGCACATCACCGTCACCTGCCCCGACGTCGCCTCGGCCAGCACCGCCCCGGCCGCGTCGAGGAAGTCCGGCGACCGCATGTGCTCGGCGTAACCGCGGAACATCTCCTCGCGCCAGACGGTGTCCCGGTTACCCGACCCGGCCTGCGGAAGCCCCCTAGGCGCTTCTCCCAGCGGTAGGCGATACCCGCAACCGGCAGCCACTCCTCCAGCGCGGTCCGGGCGAACTGCGGGTGCCGGCGGCTGCCGGGCACGGTCCGGATGTCCACCAGCGACGTGGTGCCCGCGTCCGCGAGCAGCACGGCCGACCGCTCGGCCGTCTCCGTCCCGTGCCCGTAGGTAAGCAGCATCGTTCTGCATCGTGCCGCAGTACCGCGGGCTCGTCTACCCCCTGTGGCAGCATGGGGGAGTGGCGGACGCGACGCGGGCAGACCTGGGAGACGTGCAGCGGACCTTGTTCGTCCCGTTGCTGGCGCGGGCCCGGGAGACGGTGCGCAGGAACCCGCTGCTGCGCGACGTCACGGCGGTCGAACTGGTGCACGCGATCGACTTCGACGCGACCGTTTACGACCAGAGCTTTCTCAGCTTCCTCGTCGTCATCCGCACGATGATCCTGGACTGGTGGGTCCGGCAGTTCCTGGCCGCGAACCCGCAGGGCACGGTGGTCGAGCTCGGCACCGGCCTCAACACGCGGTTCGAGCGGACCGACAACGGGACCGCGCACTGGATCGACCTGGACCTGCCGGACACGATCGCGCTGCGCCGCCGGTTCTTCGCCGACACCGGGCGACGCCAGATGCTAGCCGCGTCGGTGCTCGACGAGGACTGGCTGGACGCGGTGGAGCGGCTTCCCGGGCCGTACTTCTTCGTGTCCGACGGAGTCCTCGCCTACCTGGCCGAAGACGACGTCACGGCGGCCCTGTCCCGGATCGCCGGACGGTTTCCCGGGGCTCGCCTCGCGTTTGACACCTACCCGGCCCGGGCGCTCGCCGCTGAGCACCAGATGGCCGCCAGACGCGGCTTCGCCCGCTGGCAGCGGGCCTGTGACGACCCGCGCACGCTGCAGCGGCTGGGCCTGGACCTGATCGAATCCGTGACCGTCACCCGCCCGCCCAAGGGTCTGCGGGCTCAGCTGCCCGGCCGTTACCGGTACCTGCTGCCGCTGGCCGGCCCGCTGCTGCGCGGCTGGGGTGCGGTCAGCCTCTTCCGCTCCGCGGCCGCGGAACCAGCGGCTGAAAGCCCGGAACCCGAGGTCGCCCGGGGCACCCGTGAGCGAAGGAGCAGCGAATGAGCGGCCGTGCCCGCGGCGGCAACCGCATCCTGGGCACCCTGCGGACCGAGGACGGCCGGGGCGTCGTGCGGATGGAAGCCTGCGCGCCGCCGCAGCGGCTGCTGGTGCTGACCTGGGAAGAGAGCGAAGGCGGGCACGCCGTCGAGGCCACGCTGACCGCCGACGGCGGCCAGACCATCCTGGTGATCGAAGAGCGGGGCATGCCGCCGGAGGACCTCGCCGCCTACGGCGCCGGCATCCAGATCCACGTCGAGGATCTCGCTTCCTGCCTCGCCGGAGGGG
>DASWUW010000796.1:0-8860 GCA_036406335.1 Trebonia sp. | reverse complement strand
ATCGGCGGCGCCGCCATCATGTTCGTGCTGATCATGGTGACGTTCTTTCACTGGACCAGGGAGAGCCGGCCGTCGGCGTCCATGGGCTGGCTGGAGACGGCACGCCGGTCGTCCCTGGCCGACCGGATCGCCGGAGGCAGCCCGGCCGGGACCGCTAGCGAACGGGCGCCGGCCGGGGCCACCCGAATCTTCGACGTCGATGAAGACGAAGACCAGCTCACGGCTTACAATGCCTATCTCGCTCGGATCAACGGGGACACAACCGGCAACGCCGCCGAATAGCAGCAGTGTGACTCAGATCACATACAACACCATATGACGATGATAGCCGTCTGTGGTTGGCGGCCACGCCTGTTTCTGTTGTGAATTATGAGTTTTCCCAGGTTAGCCCGTACCCGGACCGTTATGCGGTTGACTTTCATACCGGGGTGCAGGATGAAAGGCAAACAGCGTTGACCGTCAACATGAGCAAGGCAGACATCCAGTACATCGATGAGGCGCTGACGATTGAGGACGAGTACGAGTCCGAGCTCGCCGCCGTGCAGGTCGAGCTCACCCGGTTCGAGATGGCGCCGCAAGAGTACGCTGCCCGCCGAGCCGAGATCGCGGCCCGCGCTTACCTCCGGCTGGCCGAGGCCAACAAGCGCTTCCTGGGCCGGAACAACTAGGCGCGGGTCCAGCCGGGGCAGGCGGACACGACACGCCGGTAGCGTTCTCTACGGAAATCTACGGATCTCGCTAGAGGGCGTCATAGAGTCCGATCGTGGACCCTGTACGGAATCCTTACGCGCCCGGCGCCGGGCAGCGACCGCCGGAGCTCGCCGGGCGAGACCGGGAGATCAGGCAGTTCGAGGTCGTCCTGGAACGAGTGGCCCGGGGCCGGCCCGAGCGGTCTATGGTGCTGACCGGGCTGCGCGGCGTCGGCAAGACCGTCATGCTCAACACGTTCCGGTCGATGGCCCTGCAGCGCCTGTGGGGCACGGGCAAGCTCGAGGCCCGGCCCGACCAGTCCATCCGCCGCCCGGTAGCTAGCGCGCTGCACATCGCGGTCCGTGAACTCGCGCCCCGGCACCGGGCCCCGGACCGGATCGACGAATTCCTCGGCGTGCTCAAGGCGTTCGCGCTGCGCGACCCGAAAGCGCCGAAGGGGTCTACGGTCAGCGCGCACTTCGGCATTGACGTCCCCGCCGCCCGCGGCCGGGCCGATTCCGGCGACCTCGAGGTCGACCTGACCGAGGTGTTCACCGACGCCGCCTCGGTCGCGGCCGACCTGGGCGTCGGGATCGCCCTGTTCGTCGACGAGATGCAGGACATCCCCGCGCCCGACGTCTCCGCACTCTGCGCCGCCTGCCATGAGCTTTCGCAGGTCGGCGGCCCGCTTATCGTCGTCGGGGCGGGCCTGCCGCACCTGCCCTCGGTACTGTCCGCGAGCAAGAGCTACTCGGAACGGCTGTTCCGCTACGCCCGGATCGACCGGCTGGACCGGGACGCGGCGGACCAGGCGCTTATCGCCCCGGCCGAGCGCGAGGACGTGCTGTTCAAGCAGGATGCCCTGGACGCGCTGTACGAGGCAGGGGGCGGCTATCCGTACTTCGTGCAGGCTTACGGCAAGGTGACCTGGGACGTCGCCGCCGCGAGCCCCATCACCATGGCCGACGTGGCCGTCTCCGCGCCCGAGGCCGAAGGCGAGCTGGCGGTCGGGTTCTTCGGCTCGCGGTACGAACGCGCCACCCCGGCGGAGCGGGAGTACATGCGCGCGATGGCCGCGATCAGCGACGAACCGGTGTCGACGTCCAGCGTCGCGGAAGAGCTGGTGCGCAAACCGTCCAGCCTTTCCCCGGCCCGGGACGGACTGATCAAGAAGGGCCTGATCTACAGCTCAGAGCGCGGTCTGATCGCGTTCACCGTCCCGCACTTCGGCAAGTTCCTCCGGAGCCAGCCTGCTTAAGGCGGCTGCCGGGCAGTCCCCTGGGCCCGGCGATTATCGACTTTATTCTCCCGTATTGCGTTTCCCCTATAAGCCGTTAGAGAGCTGTAGCGGTCCGGCTGACGGAGCGAACCCGGGATCGCCCGGCTGGCCGTCGGCGTCTAGCACGCCGACGCGGACCGGCGGGCGGCGGCTGGCGAGATGGACGGCGAAGACCACCTCCACGCGGCGGCCGGCCAGCGTGCCGGGGAAAACCACAAACCGCCAGCAGCCCTCCCGCCATACGTCGGCCGGGGCGGGGGCGAGGAACTGACGGTAGCGCTGCCAGGGGGCGCTGGCCCGCAGCGCGGCCATCGTCCGGGTCGCCGGCACCTCGCGCAACTCACACGGATCGGTATGACTCAGCCGGGTGACGATCGCGCCGATCTCCGGCGAGAGGGCGGCGAGTACGGCGATCTCGGCCACGGTCACCGTCAGGGCCAGCCACGCCTGGCCCGCCGAGCCGGGCAGGCGCAGCGACGGCGCGCCGACGCAGTACAGCGCGGCGGCGCTCAGCAGTAGCGCCCGCGCGATCGTCCGCCAGCTCACCGGAGTCTGGCTGAGCTCGCCGAAGCAGCCGCAGCCCGCCTCCGGCCGGCGGCCCCGCAGTTCGTACAGCGTCCCCGCCGCCACGGCGAACAGCAGCCCGGTCGCCGCCCGGACCCCGAGCGCGGGCAGGCCAGCCCCGGCGCGGCCCGCGGTAAGCAGCAGCCCGGCGCCCAGGATGAGTTCGCTGAGGCACAGGCCGGCCGCGACCGGGCGGTGCAGTTGGCGCGGGAACAGCACGGCGGGCCCCGCTGCCGCGGGCCCCGCTGCCGCGGTCGCCGGGTGCGCCGTGATCGCGCGGCGGGCCTTGGCCGTGCCGCCGCCGATGAGCAGCGCGGCGAGCAGCGGGATCTGAATCTCGCGCAGTATGGCGAGCAGACTGACTCCACTCATAAGAATCCCCCGTTTCGGTCGGGTGCGGTTACTGCGGCCCCTGGAGTCAGGTCTGGCGTCATCGTCGCGTTGAAGCACCCCTCTTCCAGGTTGCCGCCCAGCTCGGCGAAGGCGGTCATGGTCAGGTCGGCTACCCGGCCCCGGGGTGACGTGCCGCACTCCAGGCAGCGGTCGCAGAACTGCCGGGCGACGGCGCCGTCGCTCGTCACCGGCAGCACGGCCGAGCGGCCGGCGCACTCGTTACTGATCCGCACCGCGCTGCCGAGTGACAAGTACGGCAGCCGGACGCAGCCGGCCTCTTGGCGGGTCTGCCGCCCGCCGGTCTCGGGGTCTAGCGCGGGATAGCCCAGCCCGAGCAGGCCGGGCGGCTCGCCGTCGGGCTCATGCCAGACTGCCGATCCGCTGACCGATGCCGGAACGGGCGTGCTGACCAGGGGGCTCGCAGGTTGGTGGCCCGCGCGGTAAGGCGGCTGGGCGGTGGCCGGCGCCACTGCCACCAGGAGGCCGCTTTCCCTGGTGCCGATGACGTCTAGCAGGTAGCCGGGGGCCAGCCGGGGAAAGCGCACCTGGATCCGCCGCTGCGCCGCCGCCGCGAGCACCACCCGCCGCGGCGGTCCGTCCCGGCCGGCGGTATCGACGAGGAACTCCCGGCCGTCGGCCGCGACGATTGTTCCGGTGACCCGGCCGATCCTGACCCAGATGCGCTCGGCCAGCCTGCCGCCCGGTGCCCCGCCGTCCGTCCCCCGGTGGCGGATGACGGCCTGGTCGCCGGGACGCAGGGCGGACGGCGGGGTGTGTTCCCCGAGCCAGGTGACGGTAGCAGGGGAGACGGCGAAGGACTCGGTGCCGCGGGCGGTATCGAGCACGATGACGTCCGGCCGCAGTTGCGCGATGATCCCGGCCGCCACCGACCCGGCGGCCGCCCGCTGCTGCTCCCCGGGCGGGCGGTCCCTGGGGGCGAAGACCGCGGCCCGCAGCTGGGCGCGCCTGGCGTACCGCGGGGGAGGGCCGCCCGCCTCCGGTCCGCCGTCGGCGGCGAGCCGGTCTCCTCTTTGTCGCAATTGCCAGAAATGGGATTGCGGCTGCGGCCGAGTCATGTCCGACGATTCTCATACAGGTGCTGACACGTCAAGTCATTCGGCGATATCGGTGAGCGACCGGCCGGGAATTGTCGGCAATGCCGGTTTTCCGAAGAAACTTCGACACTCCCGTTACTTATGGTTCTTCCGGGGACCGAGTGATGGCAGTTACTCAGCGAGGCGTATCGTAAGTGATTAATTACTGTGAGTAGCGTCACGACATGAGCATAGGGAACCCATGAGCCTAGGGGAACGCGTTGCGTTCGGCGAGTACGTCCGTTTCCGCAGCCCCGCTCTGCTGCGGGCAGCTCAGACGATGACCGGGAACCGGGCTGATGCCGAGGACCTGCTGCAGGTCACGCTGGTAAAGGCGTACCAGTCCTGGGACCGGATCGGCGACCCCGCCGCACTCGACGGCTACGTCCGGCGGGTGATGGCGAATACCCACATCTCCGGCTGGCGCCGGAAGCGGGTCGACGAGTACCCCACCGACGAGCTCCCCGACTCCCCGGCGGCCCAGGACGCCACCACGGACAGCGACCTGCGCGACCTGGTGCAGCGGGCAATCGACCGGCTGCCGCGGCAGATGCGCGCCGCCGTGATGCTCAGGTTCTACGACGACATGACCGAGCCGGAAGTGGCGGCTGCGCTGGGCGTGTCCGTAGGAACGGTCAAGTCCACCGTGGCCCGCGCCGTGGCCAAGCTGCGTCAGGACGCGGAGCTGGGCGACGACTCCCCTCTCGGCCAGCCGGGTCCAGGATGAGATAGGTCCCGTGAGGGGGTGTAATGCCCCGCTGGTCCGTGGAAGTATCACCGGAGAAGACCGTGGCATTCCCGTGGTCTAGCCCGGGGAACTCAAAGAGGAGGTGCGGGGGCCAGCGATGGACAGCACAATGATGGACTTCCCGCTGACGGTCACGACGATCATGCGCTACGGCACCACGGTGTTCGGCGGCAAGGAGGTCGTCACCTGCGCCGGGGACGACCCGGCCCGGCGGCGAAGCTACGCCGACGTCGGGACGAGGACCGCCCGGCTGGCGAACGCGCTGCGCGCGCTCGGGGTTGACGGTGACCAGCGGGTGGCGACGTTCATGTGGAACAACGCCGAGCACCTCGAGGCTTACCTGGCGATTCCGTCGATGGGGGCGGTGCTGCACACCCTGAACCTGCGGCTGTCCGCCGACCAGGTTGGTTACATCGCCACCCACGCGGGCGACTACGCGGTCATCGTCGACGCGTCCCTCGTCCCGCTGTTCGCCAAGGTACTGCCGCTGGCGGAAACCATCCGGCACGTGATCGTCTCCGGCCCGGCCGACGACGCGGCGCTCGGCTCACTGGCCGGCCCCGGTCACGAGGTGCATTCCTACGAAGACCTGCTGGCCGCGGCGTCGGTCGACTTCGACTGGCCCGAGGTCAGCGAGCGGTCCGCGGCCGCTATGTGCTACACCAGCGGGACCACCGGGCTGCCCAAGGGAGTCGTGTACAGCCACCGGTCCACCTACCTGCACTCCATCGCGGTCTGCACCGCGAACGCGCTCGCCGTGTCCGAACGGGACCGGGTCATGCCCATCGTCCCGCAGTTCCACGCGAACGCGTGGGGGCTCGCTTACGCGGCGATGATGTCCGGTGCCGACCTGGTCATGCCGGACCGGTTCATGGTTCCGGCCGCGATCGTCAAGCTCATCGGGGACGAGAAGGTCACCGTGGGCGCGGGGGTGCCCACGATCTGGCAGGGCGTGCTCGCCCACCTGCGCACGGCGGGCGGAAACGTCTCGTCCTTGCGGACCCTGGTCTGCGGCGGCTCCGCGCTGCCGGAGGGCGTGATGCGCGCCTACGCCGACGAGTTCGGCCTCACGATGACCCACGCCTGGGGGATGACCGAGCTCTCGCCGATCGGCTCGGTGGCCCACGAGCCGGCCGGCGTCACCGGCGAGGCGGCGTGGCCGTACCGGGCGTCGCAGGGCCGCCTGGTCTGCGGAGTCGAGGGCCGGCTGACCGGAGACGACGGCCAGGTGCTGCCGTCCGACGGCAAGGCCGTCGGTGAGCTCGAGTGCCGCGGCCCGTGGGTCACCGCCTCCTACTACAAGGACAGCGCACCGGAGAAGTTCCATGACGGCTGGCTGCGCACCGGCGACGTGGGGACCCTGGACGAAGAGGGCTTTATCCGGCTCACCGACCGGGCCAAGGACGTGATCAAGTCGGGCGGCGAGTGGATCTCGTCGATGGAGCTGGAGAACGTCCTCATGGCGCACCCGGCGGTGGCCGAGGCGGCGGTGATCGGCGTGCCGGACGACAAGTGGGGCGAGCGGCCGCTGGCCGCCGTGGTCCTCCGCCCCGACGCGGGCCCGGTCACCCCGGACGACCTGCGCGCCTACCTCGGCGAGCGGATCCCGCGCTGGCAGCTGCCGGAGCGCTGGTGCTTCATCACCGAGGTCCCCAAGACGTCGGTCGGCAAGTTCCAGAAGACGACCCTGCGCGACCAGTACGCCTCCGGTGCCCTCGACGTCACCCAGCTGGGCGCGGTTCCCCACTAGCTGTCATTGCTGTCCCTGGCGGCCGAGGACGGCGAGCCACCCGCGCAGGCCGTCGCGCCGGACCTCGGCCCGTACGTCCTCCGGGGTTCCCGTGACCAGCCTCAGCCCGGGCAGCGGGTCCCATGCCTCCACCCGTCCGGCGAGCCTCGGGTGCGCGGTGACCTCGCAGCCGAGCTCGGCTGCCAGCCGGTCGGCGGCGAACTTATCGCGCAGCCGGTGCACCGCGGCCGCTGTGAACGGGAACAACGGATCACTGAGCAGAGGCAGCATCACGGCTGCACCGCCGCGGTGCCCTTGCGCCAGACGGCCTCGAGCTCGTCCGTGAGCAGGGACCCGAGCCAGGCCTGGATACACAGCTGCTCGCCTAGCCCCGGACCGGAATGCCAGCAGCCGGCCGGCCGTCTCGCCGATCGTCCACTGGTCGAACGTCTCCCGCAGCATTTCCACGGTGAGACTGCCGAGCAGCTCGCTCAGCCCCGTATCTGCCATAGCAGCGATCCCCGGGACTGCGCCTCCTCGAGCAGCCTGCGACGCTGCGTCACCTGTCATGCCGTCACTCCCAGTTCCTAACGTAACTAGTACCAGCAGCATGCAATGGGGCGCTGTACCGTGAGAAGTATGGCCCTGTGGCCTATCCCAGGCAGGTCCACAGGTCCACAGGTCCACGCCGGTCCACACCCGGTTCGGCAACGGCACCCGAGAAACGGCGTATCCATGGCGGATCTGCACGCCGTGGTGCAACGGCACCTCGAAGCGCGGAACATGTCCCTGCGCGCGCTGGCGAGAACCGTGCACTGCGACGCCAGCTACCTGAGCAGAGCTCTGCGCGGCATCAAGCCCTGCGGCCCCAAGCTAGCGCGTGACCTTGACGACGCACTCGCGGCCGACGGCGAGATCATCCGGGCCGCCGCCCGCAGCGGCACAGCGGAGGCTAACCGCTCCGGCGCGGCGGAAGTGCTGGATGTTATGAACTGGCTAACCGCGACTAATACCAGCGACGACGCGATCACGGAGCTTGCCCGGAGCGCGGAGTACCTGACGGAGGCGCACGGGCGGATGCCCGCGGGCAAGGTCCTGCGTGAGGTCCTAGGCGTGCACCGGGCGGTGCACGCGCTCCTCCGCGGGGGCCGTCAGCGACTGGCCCAGACGCGGGAGCTACTGCGGGTCGATTCGGCCCTCCTAGCCCACGCGTGCCTGCTGCTCGGCGACCTCGGAGAGTCTGACGGGGCCCGCTTGTACGGAGGCGCGGCGCTGCTGTGCGCCCAGGAAGCCGGGGCTGATGAGGGCTTGGCCTGGACGGCTATGGCGAAAACCGCCCGCTGGCAGGACAGGTTCACCGAGGCTGCCGGACTGGCGGCACGCGGATTCGAGGTTAGCGAAAAGGCGGCCGTGCGGGCCGAGCTGGCTTACCGGGGGCAAACGCTATCGCCTTGTTCGGGGATGCCAGCAGGGCGCGGGACGCGCTCCGGAAGGCCGGCCGGGCATCCGAAGGCCTAGAGGATGACGGCACTTCCGCATGGTCGTTCTCTCACGGCCGTCAGGCGATCTTTACCCTGTCAGTCTGCATCCACACTGGCGACCCGGACGGGGCCCTGCGCGCCGCTCAGGATGCCGACGTCTACTGGGACGCGGGCGGTGCGAAAGTCATGGCTACCTGGGCTCAGGTCCGGGCCGGGGCAGCGATGGCGCACCTGATGAGGGATTCTCTCGACGGCGCGGCCGGACAGCTCCGGCCGGTGCTGGAGCTTCCCCCGGACCAGCGCATCAGCACCATCACCGGCTATCTGGACAACATCAGCGCGATGCTCCGGACGCGGCGCTTCAACGGCAGCACGCTTGCGGCGCAGCTCGGCGAGGAGATCAAGGAATTTACCGCAGTCGGCGTAACTACGGCCGGAGGCGCATGAGCCCGCTTCCCGAGCGGTTCACCAGCCGCTGGGACAATCCCTCCCGGCCGTCATACGAGGACGCCGTGTGCTGGCACCTCCTGCTCGGCGGCAATGCCGCGGTCACGGCAGCCGCCGCGACTGCACGGCAGCGGCTTGCCGCTTTTACCGGCCTCCACATGACCCCGCAGGAATGGCTCCACGTGACCGTCCTGCGCGCCGGCAACACGAACCTGGTAACGCAAGCCGACATAAGCCAGATGCTCGCCCGGGCACAGGCTCTCCTAGCCCGGACCGCGCCCGTCACGGTCACCTTGCAACGCGTCTTCTACCACCCGGAAGCGATCGCGCTCAGCGTGTCCCCCAGGTCGGCACTGGCCCCCGTCCTGGCGGCGGCGCGCACTGCGACGCGAGAGGTTCTCGACGCCAGCGCCGACGACGGTGAAGGGGACGAGT
>DASWUW010000795.1:0-5827 GCA_036406335.1 Trebonia sp. | reverse complement strand
TCATCGCCAGGCAGGCCTCGGCCAGCAGCGCGGCGACCGACACGGTCCAGCCGTGCGGCGGGAACGCGGCGAAGCCGCCGTACTCCTCGTACAGGCCCCGCACATGGGCCGCCGCACTCGCCAGGTCACCCTCGTCACAGGCCGTCACCGCGAGCGCGACCCGCCAGACGGGGAAAAACGCGTGCCCCTCGATCTGCCGGAAAACCTCCGGGTCGGTCTCCCGCAGCCGCTCGCCGCGCTCGCGCCGCAGCCAGAACACCTGCCCCTGCCAGGTCTGCTGCAAAGTATCAGCCACCGCCTCCTGCTCCGCGTGGGCGCGGGCGACAATAGGCGCGGCCACCGTGAACAGCCGGGTCTCGGCAGCCGCGAACCGGCCGTGCCACAGGTCCAGGAGAGTCTCCACGGTCAGCTGCAGCCACCGCGACGCGAGACTGGCCGGCCTCGTCCGCTCATGAGCCAGCAGCGTGCCCTGGGCACCGGTCACCTGGCCCAGCCGCAGCTGGTCGATGACCAGCGTCATCAGCGCCTCACGCTGGAAGTACGGCGACCGGGCGAGCAGGCTGGTCCGCTCCAGCCGCCCCGACAGCCGCACCGTCTCGGCCGGCGGCTCGTAGTCGTACAGCGCCCAGCGGCCCTCGTGCAGCACCTCGCAGGCCGCCGCGGGCGGCAAGGCGCCCGCCTGGCCGATCGCGGCCCGGGCCAGGGCGACACCGCGCTGCCGCAGCTCGTCCGCATCGCTGCCGAGCACCGGGACGGCCAGGGTCGACTTGCGGGCCAGGTGCGCGGTGAGCTGCCACCGCAGCGCCACCGCAGCGTCGTCCGCCCGCCCGTCCAGCGCGGCGATGCCGTCCTGCAGCCCGTGCAGCAGGTACCAGTCGACCTTGCCCGGGTCGGTCCACCGGCGGGCCAGCCGGATCAGCGCCTCAGCCCGCTCCAGCGGCCAGGCAACCGCGATATCGCAGGCCAGCTGGTACTCAGCATCGGCCGCGGTGACCGCGCCGCGCTGGTCCAGGGCGTCCCCCAGCACCAGGTGCAGGCCGGCCCGGACCGCCGGGTCAGCCCCGCCGCCGGAAACGGCGCGCCCGGCCGCCGCGGCCCGGGCAATCCCCGCCCGGGCCCAGGCTTCCGCCGCCTCGCCGCTCGCCCGCTCGGCCCGGGCCGCGGCCAGGAACGCCCGGGCCGCCTCCCCCGCCGGCAAGTCCCGGTCAGCACCCAGGGCATGCCCCGCGACACGCACCGGCAGGCCGGGATCAGGATCACCCTCGTCGCGGGCCCGCCCGGCCAGCACCGCGAACGCACGCCGGTGCAGCGAACGGCGCAACGCCGGATCAGCGTCCAGCCGGGCGATCACCTCGTCACGGTGGCTGCCGTGAGTGAACCGCACCCCCGCGGAAGAGTCCACCCAGCCGGTACCGCAGGCCCGGAACTCCTCCAGGTCGGCCTCAGCGTCCGGCAACTCCAGCATGCCCGCCACCAGCGCGGTATCGATAACCAGGTCGGAGGCGGTAATCGCGGCCGCCGCCAGCCAGGGCAGCGGAACCGGAGACTCTTCCCCGGGACCCGGCCGGCCGCCCCGCCGGCCAGCGGACAGCACCGCAGCCGCCTGATCGGCGATGCGGATCGGCTCGCCGCCGGTCGCCAGCACCACCCGGCGGACCTCGTCGCCGTCCGGCTCCCGCCCCCGCAGCTGCCCCAGCCAGCAGCCCACCGCCGGCCCGGCCAGCGGCCCGAGGCGCAACGGCACGGTATCACCGCGGACCGCCGCCACCGCCTCAGTCCAGGCACCGTCATCCGGTCCGTCGTCCCGCCCCAGCAGCGCGACACCGACCGGGGCGTCCCGCAAGTCAGCCAGCAGCAGGCGCAGCAGCTCCCGGCCGCGGCCAGTAAGCCGGTCAGCGTCGTCCAGCACCAGGACCAGCCCGCGGCCGGCCGCCGCGTACCGGGCCAGCACGCCGAGCGCCCCGGCGATCTCAGCGAACCGGGCATCCTGAGCCTGGTCCGGATCAGGACGCGACACCCCCGCCGCCCGCGGCGCGACCAGGTCAAGCAGCACCCGGCGCTGACCCAGGCTCAGCCGGGCCGGCAGACGGCCCCCGCCCGGGGCACCCGCCAGCGGGCCGGCACCGCCCGCCAGGCCAGCCGACCGGCACGCGGCCGGCCACAGCCGCCGGGCGAACTCCGGCCACGGCCGCACATCACCCGGCGGGCCCGCAGCGACCAGCACCACCGGGATCCCGGCCGTCACCGCCGCCGCCGCGAACTCCCCCGCCAGCCTCGTCTTCCCCCGCCCGCTGGGACCGCGCACCGCCAGCACCGCCGGGCGCCCCGCCGTCACCGCGTCCGCCAGCCGCCCGAACGCAGCCAGCTCAGACTCCCGCCCCACCGCCCGCAGCGGACTCCCGGCCACCGGCGGACGCGGCTCCACGGTCAGCGGACGGTGCACGCCGATACCCGACTCCGCCATCAGCAGCAGGTCATCCGCCCGTCCCACCGCCCGGTCAGCCAGGTGCCCCTCCTGACCCCCGCCGCCCGCCCGGCGCTCCGCCAGCAGCCGCTGCGCCTCCCCGGTGCCCGGACCGTCGTGCAGCGCCACGGCAAACGCCGCCAGCCAGGCCACCGCGCCGCCAGGCGCCCGGTCCCCCGCGCCCCCCACCGGGCGGCCCAGGAAAACCCGGGCCGGCCCGTACGGGGCACCCTCGCGCAGCGCGGCCTCGGCCAGCGCCGCGACCAGGAAATCACGCGCCCGGCCCAGCTCAGCCGCCAGCCGCCGGCACGACTGCGGCAGGCCGTCCGGCCACAGGTCCGCGAACGGCTCACCGCCCCACCAGCCCGCCGCCGCGGTCAGCCGCCCCGCCGCCGCCGCCTCGTCCCCGCCCCGCCACAACGCCTCCGCCTCCCCGGTCAGCTCCAGGAAGCGGAACGCGTCAACCGCGTCCTCCAGCCGGCCCGCCCCGGTCAGCGCCAGGCGGTAACTGCCGTCGCGCCCCTTATCCGGCGGGACGTCAAGACCGCAGTCACTGTCGCGCAGAGCCCGCCGCAGCGACCACATCAGCGTGCGGACGTCGTGGTCCTCGTCCTCCCAGACCGCCGAGGCGATCTCCTCCCGCCGCACCCGCCGGCCCCGCGCCGCGACCATCAGGGCCAGCGCCATCCGCAGCTGCCGGCGCAGCTCCGCCGGCCGGTCCCCCGACCCGAGCCCGACCCGGCCCAGGACGACGATCATTCCCGCAGGCACGCCACTCCTTCCGCGGACGTCCCGGCCCGCCGCAGGCGCGGTCCGTCAGTGTCTGCTCAGGGTCAATTCCGGACAGAACCCGAATTGGACCTGAATTTTACCATCGGCCCTTAGGTTTAAGGCGCTGCCCGTCCGGGTGGGGACCCGTGATTCGCGGGGGCGGGCAGGGTGCGGTGGCACGGCGAGCGGGACGTGCCACCGCGCCCGCGGGGGCTCCGGTACCGTAAACCGGTGACCCGCACGAACCTTAGCCTGCCCGGCCGGACCGTCATCTTCGACTACGGCGAAGTCATCTCGCTGACCCCGTCCGCCGCCGACCGCCACGTCATCGAAGCACTAGCAGGCGTCTCCGGCAGCAGCACCGTCCGGACGAGGTTCTGGACCGCCTACCACGCCCACCGGGACGGCCTCGACCAGGGCACCACCGGCGTCGCCGCCTACTGGCACGCCATCGCCCGCGACACCGGCGCGACCTGGGACCAAGCCCGGATCCAGGAACTCTGGACCGCCGACTTCCGCAGCTGGCTCTCAGTCAACCCCGCCGTCGCGGACATACTCGCCGACCTGCACGCCGGCGGAACCCGGCTCGCACTGCTCTCCAACGCAGGCCGCGACTTCGGCAGCTACTTCCGGCACGGGCCCCTCGGCGACTTCTTCGCCGCCTGCTACGTCAGCGGCGAACTCGGCCTGCTCAAACCCGGGCCCGAAATCTACCGGCACGCCCTGCACGACCTCGGGATCACCGCCGCCGAGGCGATCTTCACCGACAACAGAGCCGTCAACGTCGCCGGCGCCGAAGCCCTCGGCATCACCGGGCACCTATTCACCGACGCGGACACCCTGCGCGCCTTCCTCGCCTCGCCGCACACCGCCCAGGGCGCCGCGACGACCGGGACGCGCCCCTCAGCCGGGTAGCGCGCGGGGTGACGCCTGCGGCTGCGACGTTGCCTGGCGGGGTATTTCTGGCTGACTGGTCGTCTCCGGATAGCCCGTGGCCTGCGGGCGGACAGTCTGAGGCGGGTGCACGGTGGTGACGGTGCCGTCAGTCCAGACAATCGTCACCCGCGCCAGCCCGGCAGGCCCGGTGCCCTCCTGCCAGAAGTCCCGGGCGGCGGACGCGCCAGCCGGCGGCCCGGTTTCGCCGGGAACGGGCGCCGGATCCGCCGCGGCGGCCTCCGGCCACTCCTCCCCGGCCGGCTGGCGTTCCTTCACGGTCCCCGCTTCCCGGTAGGCATTATGCAGACCAAGCAGTTCCCCGCCGGCGCCAAGCACCGCGTCAGCCCGCTCCCAGAACTGACGCGACTGCCAGAGCCGGCCGGTCTCAGCGTGCCCGACCAAAGTGACCGAGACCCCCGCCAGTCCGGCCAGTCCCGGCTGGGTCAGGCCGTTCGCCCGCCGCCGGGCAGCGAGCCCCGCCGACAGGGCCCGCGATGCGGCCGCCAGGTCGCGCTCGGCCGGGCGCTGCGGCCCGCCCGCGACCCGGGGCCGCGCGTTGGCGCTCGCGCCCGGGATCAGTATCCCCTCCACGATCAGCTCCCGCAATGCCCGCCTGCAGGTCAACGTCGAGTAACCGGTGGCCCGGCTCAGCTCCGCGCCGCTCGGGGCCGGCTGTCCGGGCCGCAGCGTACCGTCTGCGACCTGCTGACGGACAGCCGCCGCTACCCGGGCGTACTTCGGTAGGCCACTTCCGTCCGCAGTCACGGTGCCGGCCTAACAGAGAGCATGCGAAAGTACGCGGGCATCGGTGCCTCTCCTCGGACTGCGGCTCGAGTGACCTACAGTGCTGCTGACAAGACTACTCGAACATGGTCGACTGCATCAGGCGGCACATGCGTGCACAGCGTCGCGGTGCCGACGGTGCCGCGCCTTCCTGGCCTCGCCGGACATTACCCGGGCCGCCGCGAAGACCGGGGCGCGGGCTTTACACCTGGGCGGCGGGGCGGAGCACGGGACCGTTCCGCATCCTGGTGATCCTGCTCTTCGCGTTGTCGGATAAGATTCCACGGAATGTACTTGCTGAGACAGGGAGCACCGACGTGACGTTCGCCGAACCGGAAAAAATGATGGCCGCGGCCTGGTACGACCGGCAGGGGCCGGCGGCGGTGCTGCGGACCGGGGAGCTGCCGGCCCCCCGGCCGGCCGAAGGCGAGGTCCGGGTGGCGGTGTCGCTGTCGGGCATCAGCCCGGGCGATGTCAAGAAGCGAGCGGGCACGCGGGGCTCGCTGATGCCGTACCCCCGGGTCATCCCGCACAGCGACGCGGCCGGGATCATCGACGCCGTGGGCCCGGGAGTCGACGACGTCCGGGTAGGCGAGCGGGTATGGGTGTACGGCGCGCAGTCCTACCGTCCGTTCGGAACGGCCGCGCGCTGGACGGTCGTGCCCGGTGCGCAGGCGATCGCGCTGCCGGACCAGGTCAGCGACGAAACCGGCGCCGCCCTCGGGATCCCCGGTATCACCGCCCATCGCGCGGTATTCGGTGACGGGCCGGTGACGGGCCGGGTCGTGCTGGTGCAGGGGGTGCTCGGCGCCGTCGGGTCGCTGGCCGCGCAGCTCGCCGCCTGGGGCGGCGCGACCGTCATCGGCACGGTCC
>DASWUW010000794.1:0-2406 GCA_036406335.1 Trebonia sp. | reverse complement strand
GCAGTACCTCGGCGGTACGGCCCGGCTGGCTGATGACCAGGACACGGCCGGCCGCCGGCCCGGCGCCGTCGTAAGGCACCGGCGTAACCCCGTATCTGGACACTTCGGTCGAAGCCGGTTAGCCGGATGGTCTCGGCTACGTCGGGCTGCAGGCTGGTCAGGACCATCGGCACTCCCGCGGGTAGCTTCTGCTCGGCGAACACCAGGCAGCGCAGCCCGGCCGAGGACAGGTAGGACAGGTCCGCCATGTCCAGGACCAGGTGGCGCAGGCCGTCCCGGCCGGACACGTCGTTAATGACCTGCTCCAGCCGCGGGGCCGCGGCGCTGCCGAGCTCGCCGGCCAGCCGGACGGTCGCGGTACCAGAACTGAATTGAACGTCAGCGGTGAAATCCATGGTTCCTCATCTCAGGTGACACCGAGGCGATGCCGCCCGGGCCCGCTTCCCGGGCAGGAAGCGGGCCCGGGTCACTCGCACCCGAACTGGGTCGTCAGCCGGCGCCTTTCGCCCCGGCGTGGGCGACATACTGCTTGTACCCCTCGGGCGTCCCGGGCGGGTCGCCCTTCCACGGGCCCACTCCGCTGACCCGTTCGATCCGCATCCGCATGACATAGCCTGGCTTGGACCTCAGCTCGGGCGGCGGGTATTCCGCGTCCGGCCCGAGGTACTTCTTGGCGAACCGGTTGAGCAGCTCGGCGCCTCCGCCCTCGGTCACCTCGACCGTGCCGTAGACGACGAGGTACTCGCGCATACCGGTCGCGTAGAAGCCGGGCGCCTCCACCGACAGCGCGGCCCGCCCGTCATGCTGCAGGTTCGTCGTCTTCTTCCAGGGAAACATCGAGGCGAACACGACATCGTCGCCGTCCAGCCCGGCCCACACGCCGGTGACGTTCGGGCTCCCGTCGGGATTCAGGGTGACGAGGTGGACCAGGGCGTCGCTGTCGAGCAAACGACGTGCGGATTCTGGCAGCGGCCGGAAATCAGACACGGTCATTTACGGCAGTTGTAGTTCGTGACCTTGATCGTGTAGCTGCAGGTCACCGTCACGGCTGCCAGGCGGGGGGTCGCGGCGTGACGCTCTGGTAACGTCCGGCCGGAAGCGCGGGAAAGATGGCGCGGCTGCCGTGATCATGCCAGTTTGTGGAACAAAACAATCAGACGACAGCCGCTGGTGCCAGCGTAGATCATGACGTGCACGGCGGGCTGCTCGATGACCTCATGGCACGGGTGGCACCGTGTTCTGCCCGGCGGGAGACCCGTCTGAGCTGCCGGGAATGGTGGACGGCCTGCTGAGCGAACTCGATGATCACAACTGCTGGACGATGGCCGAGGCCGCCGGGCACCCGGGGCCGCACCGGATGCAGCACCTGCTGTCCCGTGCCCGCGTCGATGACCGGCAGGTGCCCGACTCCGCCGCGGACTGGGCGGCCGGGCACCTGTGCGCAGGCCAGGACGTGAGTGACGTGGTGCTGATCGTGGACGAGACGGCCGACGCCAAGACCTCCGGTGACTGCGCCGGCGCGGCCCGCCAGTACAGCGGCACCCTCGGCGGGATCGCGATGTGCCAGGTCGCGGTCACCTTGACCTGCGCGGCCCCGGCCGGGCACGCGCTGATCGGCCGGGCCCTGTACCTGCCTGCGGACTGGGCCGCCGGCGAAGAGCGCCGCGACCTGGCCGGGGTACCGGACGAGGTCATGTTCGCGACCAAGCCGGAACTGGCAGGGCTCCTGCTCCAGCACGCGCACGACCGCGGCATCCGCGCCGCGTTCATCGCCGGCGACGAAGTCTACGGCGGTCTTGACCCGCGGCGGAGCATCCGCGAACTCGGTGCCGGCTACGTGCTGGCCGTCCGGTCGAACCACACGGTGACCCTGCCCTCAGGCCGCCGCCTCACCGTGAAGGCAGCATCCGGCCTGGTCAAGCCCGCCATGTGGCAGCGGATGCGCACGGGCTCGCTACCAAGGGAGCCAAGGACTACCACTGGGCGATGATCGCCGTCACGCCTGACGACAGCCCCGGGGGACACGGCAACGGGCACGCCGTCCTGCTCCTGCGGCGCCATCGCTACACCGGCACCGTCAGCTACTTCCTGTGCTGGACCCCGGACCCGGTCCCGCTGGCGAAGCTGATCTCCGTAGCGGTCACCCGGTGGAAAATCGAGGAAGATCACCAGCTGTCGAAGCAGGTCACGAGGCTGGACGCCGGCCAGTTCACCACCTGGACATCCTGGCACCGCTGGACCGCGATCAGCCTGCTCGCCTGCGCGTTCCTCGCTGTCGCCGCCGCCTGCCAGCGCGCCCTCGACGGCCACGCCGGCATCCTCGACCTGATCCCTGTCACCATGCCTGAACTGCTAAGACAGCTCCGCGGGACCGTCATTCCCGAGCCCCGCCGCGACAAGCCGCAC
>DASWUW010000793.1:0-2857 GCA_036406335.1 Trebonia sp. | reverse complement strand
AGCTCGTCCGGAGTGAGCGCGTCGAAGAATACATCGGTGCTCTGGCGGCTGGTCGCGGTCGCGCGCGCCAGCGCGTCCCGCCCGCAGCCGGTCAGCGACAGGATGTGCCGACGGCGGTCGGCGGTGTCCCGCTCCCGCCGGACCAGGTCCTGATCCTGCAGGTGGTCGAGGATCTTGACAAAGTCGCTGCGGTCGATGCCGACCTGGTCGGCGATCTGCTGCTGAGAGGGGCTGGGCAGCGTATCGATCCACACCAGCACCAGGTAGTCCCGCAGCGACAGGCCGTCCGCGACCAGGGCCTGCGCGATCGCGCTGCGACCCCGGCGCCAGAGCTGGCCCAGTACGTACGTCGGCCACTCCAGCAGTGCTTCCGGCCGCGCGGCGCACGGATCGGTCCCTTCACCCATGAGGCCAGGCTAGCAAGAAACGCTGGGATCTGATATCAATGGGAATTACCTACGATTTGTAAGTCCTACTGAAGGAATACCCCATGGCTACTAGCCCGGCTCCGCCTGCCGTCACTGAAGCCCACCCGCGGGTCATCCCCCGCGAGGTGTGGCGGCTGGCGATGGTAGTCGTCATCGGCGCGTTCATGGCCCAGCTGGACACCGCCCTGGTCAACGTCGGCCTCGACACGATCACCAGCAAACTGCACGGCACGCTCGCCAACGCGCAGTGGGTGACCAGCGGCTACCTGCTCGCCCTAGCCGCCGCGCTCCCCGCCTGCGGCTGGCTGGGCAAGCGCATCGGCGCCGGAACGCTCTGGCTCGGCGCCCTGGTCGCCTTCACCCTGGTCTCGCTCGCCTGCGCGTTCGCTACGAACCTGGACATGCTGATCATCCTGCGGATCCTGCAGGGCGCGGCCGGCGGCCTGCTCGTCCCCGCGGGCCAGACCGTCCTCGGCCGCGCCGCCGGCCCGGCGCGGATGGGCCGCGTGATGAGCACCGCCGGGATCGCCGTCGTGCTCGCCCCGGCGATCGGGCCGACGATCGGCGGAGTGCTGATCGAAAACCTCTCCTGGCACTGGCTGTTCCTGGTCAACGTCCCGGTCGGCATCCTCGGGCTGGCGCTCGGACTCCGCTTTATGCCCCGCGGCCACCCCGAGCCCGCCGGGCGACTCGACCTGGCCGGCCTCGCGCTGCTCACCGCCGGGCTGCCCCTGGTCGCCTACGGCATCAGCACCGCCACCCAGGACCAGTCGCTCACCGCCACCGCGGTCCTCACCGCCCTGCCCCTTGGTCTCGCCTGCCTGGCCGGCTACATCGCGCACGCGCTCCGTCGCCGCGTCGGCCCGCCGATCCTCGACCTCAGCCTGTTCCGCAGCCGGGTTTACAGCTCGGCCCAGGTCGCCGTGTTCTTCACCGGCGGCGGCCTGTTCGGCGGCCTGATCATCCTGCCGCTCTACTTTGAGATCCTGCGCGGCCAGACGGTCATCGACACCGGCCTGCTGCTGCTCACCTACGGCGGGGGCGCGGCCATCGCGATGCCGCTGGCGGGCCGGCTCACCGACCGCCTCGGCGGCGGCCTGACTGCGGCCCTCGGCCTGACGATCACCATGGTCAGCACGCTGCCGTTCGCCTTCCTCGACGCCCACGCCAACCTGGTGCTGATCGAGGCGCTGCAGTTCGTCCGCGGGACCGGCCTCGGCTTCGCCGGCATCCCGGCCATGTCCGCCGCCTACGCCTCCGTCCCGCGCCCGAAGATGCCCGACGCCACCGTCACCGCGAACATCGCGCAGCGCATCGGCGGCTCGCTCGGCACCGCCCTGTTCGTCATCATCTTGCAGGCCCACCACGTGGTCGGCCTAGCCGACTTCCACCGCGTCTTCCTGTGGCTGACCCTCACAGCCGCCGTCGCCCTGCTGGCCGCCGCCGCGCTCGCCGTCGCCGAACGCCGCGCCCGGGCGGCGGTCACGCCGGCCGGGGACAACGTCTCATAGCGTGAGCACCCTTCCCCTAGCAGAGTCGCGGTCCGGGGTTGAACCGGCTGCAGCAGTTTTGCGGACTGCCTCCCACTCCGGTGAGATACGCGACCGGGTGCTTCCGCCTGGAGTCGAACCAGGCAGCCGTCTTTCGGAGAGACGGCGGCAATTCCGTTACCGGAAGCGTTGACTACGTGGGCGAGGCAGGATTTGAACCTGCATTTCCGAAGAACACGGCTTTACAGACCGCTGGGCCGCCGAATTGCCCAACTCGCCCCTGGGCGGTCAACCGGAATTGAACCTCTACACCACGACCGCCGTACCCAGTGAAGGAGTTGAACCTTCGCTTTCGCTTTGTCGGAGCGATGCGCTACCGCTACGCCAACCGGGCTCGTTACTGACCTTCGGTATCCCCGGCAGGACTCGAACCTGCGACGCCAGATTCGTAATCTGGCATGATCTCCGCTTCACCACAGGGATTCGCCTACTGGGTTAAACGCTCTGGCGCAGGGACTCGAACCCCGATAGCTGCCTTAACAGGGCAGCGTCCTGCCGTTGAACGACACCAGATTGTGAAGGGCCGCACTTTGCCGTCCAGTACCGGCGGTGGCGCCCGGCGTGCCTTCGTGGCGGAGGTGGGATTCGAACCCACGTATCAGGGCGTATGAAACCCGGCTGGTACCAACTCCAGTCCACTCCGCAGTGACCCCAGACGGTTCCGACCCGTCTTCTCCTGCTTGAAAGGCAGGTGGCTTAGCCATTGGCCGATGGGGCCTACAGTGCTCCGTCCCGGTGCTGACCCGGGAATCTCCCGCTTGAGAGGCGGGTGAGTTAGCCGTTCCTCCAACGGAGCATGATCGTGCGCACACCGCCCGGGACTCGAACCCTCGTACTCCCTGTTATGGGCAGGGTGCTGGACCTGCTCAGCTACCGCGC
>DASWUW010000792.1:0-6218 GCA_036406335.1 Trebonia sp. | reverse complement strand
GGTCATAGCGCGCGCGCCGCTGCGCGATGCTAGCCCCGGGGCCTGGACGGCTCAGGGCCAGCAACTCCAAGATCAGCTCAAGTTCCGCCGCCGCCGTTGCGCTCATCGCGCGGCATCGCTGAGCGTGTTCACAGCCTGGTCCACCGCCTGGGTCAGGGCAGCGAGAGTTGGCGTTTCGAACAGCACCGCCAGCCGCACCGGTACCCCGAACTCCTTCCGTACCCGTGAGATCACGCCCAGGGCCGATATCGAGGTGCCGCCAAGGGCGAAGAAGTCATCGTCTGGTGCGATGCGCTCCGTCCGCAATACCGTCTGCCAGATGACGCGCAGCCGATGGTAGGTCCCGGGCGCTGGTCCAGCGGCGCCCGCGGACCGGCCCGTGCCCGTGCTGACGGCGGCCTGCCTGGCCGTGGCGACGGCCGTCGGCAGCGCCCGGCGGTCGAGCTTGCCGTTGGCCGTCCGCGGCAGGTCATCGAGGATGAGCACATCCGTCGGTACCATGGAAGCGGGCAGCCTGCTGCCCGCGTGGCGGCGGATCGCCGTGGGATCCAGGCCCGGATCGCGCACGGTCACAACCGCGGCAAGCTCGAGCTCCCCGTCTTCGCCCGGGCAAGCGGTGACGCCGACCTCGCTGATGCCCTCGATCTTGGCGATCGCGTCCTCTACCTCCGCCGGCTCGACCCGGAAGCCGCGGATCTTCACCGTCGAGTCGCTGCGGCCCAGGTGCACGAGGTTACCCTCCGGATCAATCTCGCCGCGATCACCCGAGACGAACTCGGGCACGCCGTCACGGCCCAGGATCACCAGATCCGCCAGGCCGTCCTCCTGCCAGCGCCTAGGCTTGACGAAGGGGCTGCGGACCACGATCCGGTTGTCCTCGCCGATCGACACGTCCACCCCGTCTACCGGCCCGCCGAGCGGGACGCGGGGCGGGACCGGTGCTCCGGCGGCGAGCCGGTAGAGCCGGGTGAGCCCGGTTTCGGTGGAGTTGAGCCCGGTGGTGCGCACCGCCGCCGGAAACAGGCGGTCAAGCGACTCGAAGTCGGAGCGAAGCACCGGTTCGCCGCCCAGGTAGGCCAGCCGCACCGTAGGTGCGGTGACGGCGGGAGCCGCCTTCGCGGCCTGGCGGAAGAACGAGGGAAACGAGTAGAAGACCGTGACGCCGGCCCCGGTAACCCAGTCGAGCAGGACATCGACCCCGTTGTCGCGGAATGAGTAAGGCACGATCGCCGCGCCCCGCAGCAGCCCGATATACAGGTTCGACACGGCGCTGACCACCCCGTCGGCGCTGATCAGCGAGATGCGATCGGAGGGGGAAAGCCTCAGCGGCGCATGCCTGCGCACGTTCTGCATCATGTCTCCCCTGATCTGGGCGACGCCCTTGGGTACCCCGGTCGAGCCAGAGGTGAACAGCACGTAGGCGAGGTCCGTGGGACTGACCTCGGACGGCGGACGGGACGTGCTGGACCGATCGGGAACCGGTATTGCCTCCGCCGAGGGCGCCGCCTCGGGGTCGCACAGCACCGCGGCGACCCGCAGCAGCCGCCGCAGCTCCTGCTGACGCCGCTCCGGGAAGTACGGGTTGACGACGGCGTACGGCCTGCCCGCCTTCAGCGCGCCGAGCTGTGCGGCGACCATGGACAACGGGTCGCGAATGCTGAGCGCCACCGGGTCCCGGCGGCCGCCGGGCAGCTCGCGCAGCATCCAGGCGACTGCGTTGGCCCGGCCGTCTAGCTCCGCGAAAGTGGCTGTACGGTCGCGGAGCACGATCGC
Organism: Trebonia sp.; assembly: GCA_036406335.1. Taxonomy (GTDB): domain Bacteria; phylum Actinomycetota; class Actinomycetes; order Streptosporangiales; family Streptosporangiaceae; genus Trebonia. Next base: position 4,445 of record DASWUW010000792.1, on the reverse strand, counting down.
CGGCCGGTCCGGGCCCGCGTCCACGACCGTCTCGAACGCCTTGACCACCGGGCAGCCCCGCCTCATCGCGCGTGATCCTCGGCGGCGAAGGCGGCGGCCACGATCGGAGCCAGCTCGGTCCACTCGACCGGCGAGACGCGGCCGCCGTCGAACTGCTCGTCCAGCCAGCGGTTGACGCGCAGTGCGCGTGGGTCGTCCTTAGCGCAGTCGAGGCCGAGGTGCTGCTTGATCAGGAAGAGCACGCCCGCCTGCCCGGAGTCCTTCGTGAGGGCTACCTCGAGGGGACGGCCGACTAGCTCCGGCGCGTTGAACGGGGCATACATCCACCAGAACTTATTCAGCCCGTCGGCGTGGATGCCAGCCCGGGTGACATAGGCGTCCCGGCCGAAAAGCGGGTACTTGGCCGACGGGCCGACCCCGAGCTCCGTGTACAGCTGCGCTAGCCGGTCGACCTGCTTGAGGTCCACCTGCGAGGTGTCCCAGAACCCCATCCCCAGCATGTGCACGATCACCGCCTCGATGGGCGCGTTGCCGGTGCGCTCGCCCACGCCGAGGCAGCAGCCGCTGATCACGCCGCAGCCGGCCCTGATCGCGGCCAGGCAGTTGGCGATCGCCAGGCCGGTGTCGTTATGCGGGTGCAGCTCGATCTGCCCCGGCTCGAGCCCGAGCCGCCGCATCAGCCTGATCCAGCGCGGCACGCTGCGCGGAAGCGCGACATCCTCGAATGGCAGGCCGATACCGAGCGTGTCGCAGATGCGGAAGCGGGGGGCCAGGCTGGCGGGGTACTTCTCGGCGCGGAGCAGGACCTGCTCGGTCAGCCACTCGACGAAGTCAGGGACGGAGCGGGTCGTGTCCTCGAAGTGGACCCGCGGCCGGATCCCGTGCTCGAGGGCGACCTCCACCGCCTCCAGGTACATCGCCGCGGCCTTGGCCCGGTCGCCGCCAGTAAACTTGTGGTAGGTATGGTAATCCGACGACGAGCTCAGCAATCCCGTCTCGGTAATGCCGAGGTCCTTGATCAGCAGGACGTCCTCGCGCCGGCCCCGGATCCAGGTCGTCGGCTCGAGGGGAGCGCCGTTCTTGTGCCGGTCGATGGCGTACTCGAGTGCGTCCGCGTCCGACTTGCGGTAGGGGAAGAACTCCGCCTGGCGGATCGCGCCTGAGGTTCCGGTCACCTCGCACAACAGGTCGTAGATCTCGATGCTGCGCGGGGTGTCGAGCGGCAGGCCGCCCTGCTGTCCGTCCCGGTGCGTGGTCTCCGACATCCACACGTCGTGCGGCAGGTCCGCGGGCTGCTCCGCCCATTGCCACCGCGGGAAGTCATCACGCGGGAACACGTCGAGAAAATACTCGGGCTCTCCCGGATTGCTGAATGTCACCATGGGGTGCCTCTCAAGAAGGGGTTCGGCGGTATCGGGAGGGTTCCAGGGACAGCTCCGCGCAGAAGCGGGTGAAGCGCTCCGCGGCGTCCGGGGAGCCGCCGCCTGTCGCCCGCGCGGCCGGGGTGAGCGGCTTGGCCAGCCGCAGGAACTCCGTGACCTGCGCGGCCCTCATGCCTTTGCCGAGCAGGTAGGGGACACCCCAGAAGTCCAGCCCGTTGACCGGCATCCAGGCCGCCTCGCGGACCGACGCGAAAATGTGGTCGGCGGCGTCGAGCGCCCGGGCGGAGTCCATGCTGTCGTGCCGCCATGAATAGCCGTTGCCGGTCAGGGAGAAGTCCGCGGCCCGCCGGTGAATCGGCGTGGCGTGCAGGTAGTACCAGTGATTGACGGCGAAAGTATCGGGGCCGGTCTCGTTCAGGAAGTCAATGGTGTTCTGGACGGTCTCGTCGCTTTCACCGGGGAAGCCCACCACGAACGAGGCGTGGGTAAAGATGTCGCGCTTGCGGAGCTGCTCGATCCCGAACCGGTAATCGCTGGTCGTTGCCCGCTTGTCCATGTTGCGCAGTACGCGGTCGTCGCCGGACTCGATGCCGAGCAGTACGCCGCGACAGCCCGATTCGTACATCAGGTCATACACGTCCGGATTCTTGGCGTGCCCGCAGCGGAAGTAGGAAAACCACTCGATGCCGAAGTCGCGCTTGATCATCATCTGGCAGAGCTCGCGGAACCGGCGCATCGGAACGTTGAAGGTGTCGTCGATGAAGGCCACCCGCTTGATGCCCATGGCGGCCATCGCCTCAAGCTCGCGTTCCACGGTGCCGATGTCGGCCAGCGTAAGTTTCCCCGCCCGCTCCGGGTAGTCGCAGAACGCGCACTCGAACGCGCAGCTGCGCGCGGTGCGGGTGGAAACCGTGCTGCCGAGGCGATCGGGGGCGAACGACGGCCAGTGCACCGAGCACTGGTCGAGCACGTTCACTTCGGGGTAACGCCGGGTCAGCCGCCAGCCGCCCCCGCCGGACCGCAGGTACAGGTTGGGCACGCTGTCGAGCGGCGTGCCCGCGGCGATCGCCTGCACGACGGACAGCAGGGTCGCCTCTCCCTGCGATTCCCAGACGTAGACGTCGGCGCCGGTTCGCTCGAAAAACTGCTGGAGACGGCCGGGGTCGCCGGCCCGGCAGTAGTTGTCCACCAGCGGGCCGCCGACGATGATCGGCACCGAGGGCGCGTGCTGCCGGACGAACTCGATGATCTCCATGACCGGCGCGGGCATCATGTAGAACGTGGTAGTGATCGCTACTGAAAGGGGCTTGCCGGCCAGCAATTCGGCTAGCTTTTCCTTTTCGTAGGTAAAGCAGTTGACGAAGTCCGCCGGATTACCGCGCTGGGACAGGTAGTTTACCAGGTAAACGGTGCCCAGGCTGGGCAGTTCGGCGACGGTGTAGATCTCGCCGTCCGGGCGCGGGTCACGGACGGCGCTCAGCGCGTCCATATAGGGCCGGTAGACGCCGTTGATCCCGATATTGGTGCGGCGCAGGCTCCGCACGGGGGCGGGGATGAACTCGCTCTCCGCAAGAGCCAGCTCGAGCTCGTCTCCCGTTACCTCAGTTTCATGATATCCGACGATTATGCAGTTATTCATGTCATTGTCCCATACGGCACTGTAATTGTCTTGATGACGCTCATCTCCTGAATGGCGTACCGCATTCCCTCGCGTCCGTAACCGCTGGCCTTCACGCCGCCGAACGGGATGTGCGGAGAATCAAAGCCGGGACCTTCGCCGAGATTGACGGCCCCGACGCGCAGCTGGCCGGCGATTCCCCAGAACGCGTCGCTGTCGCCGGTGACCACGCCGGCCTGCAGCCCGTACCGGGTGGAGTTCGCCACGGTGACGGCTTCCTCGGCGCCCCGCACCCGGATCACCGGGGCGACCGGCCCGAAGGTCTCCTCGGTGACCAGGACGGCCTCGGCCGGCACCTGGTCGAGCACCGTGGGCCGGACGACGTTCCCGTCGCGGGTGCCGCCGAGAAGCAGGCGCGCGCCGGCTGCGACCGCACCGTCGATCCGGTCCAGGACGGTGCCGGCCGCCGCGCCGTCGATGAGCGGCCCGACGTCCGTGCCGGGGTCGCGCGGGTCGCCGTACGTCTTGGCGGCCGCTTTGGCCACCAGTCGTTCGTTGAAGGCGTCGGCCACCTCCTGCACCACGATCACCCGCTTGACGCCGCGGCAGGACTGTCCCGCGGTGGCGAAGGCGCCATCGGCGGCGAGCTTCGCCGCGTGCCCCAGGTCCGCGTCCGCGAGCACGATCAGCGGGTCGTTGCCGCCCAGTTCGAGCAGCAGCTTGCGGCCGGCTGCGGCGCTGGCGACGGCTCGCCCCGCCCCCACCGAGCCGGTAAAGGTGACCATGTCGACCAGCGGGTGGCTGGCCAGCGCCTGCCCGACGATGTCCGGCTCGCCGGTGACCACGGCCAGCATCTCAGCGGGAAAGCCCGCCTCGATGAGCAGCTCGGCGAAGGCAAGCCCGCTGAGCGGCGTCTTCTCTGACGGCTTGAGCACCACCGCGCACCCGGCCGCTACCGCGGGCGCGAGCTTCACCACGACCTGGTTGAGCGGACGGTTGAACGGCGTGATGGCGGCGACCACTCCGGCTGGTTCCGGAATGGTGACCGCGAGCCGGCGCTGTCCGGGAATGCTAAAAGACTCACCGCGCTGCCGCTCGGCCTCGGCCGCGGCCACCCGGAGGTTGGCGCAGGCGCGCGCCACCTCGCGGGTGGTTTCCTGGCGGCAGACGCCCGACTCGGCGGTGCTTCTGGTGGCGTATTCCTCGGCTCGGGCGGCGAGGAGCTCCGCCGCGCGGGTGAGCACCTCAGCCCGGGCCGCCGGGGAGAGCGGCTCGCGCCGCGTGGCGACCGACGTGACGGCCGCGTCGACATCGGCGGCCGAGTCGATCGCCACGGTACCAACAGGCACGCCCGTCCACCGGTCATAGACCGGGCGGACTCCGGCCGCCGCCTTGGTAATCCCGTTGATGAGCATGCGCGTCTCCGCTACTCGTCGTCCGGGCGG
>DASWUW010000791.1:0-3717 GCA_036406335.1 Trebonia sp. | reverse complement strand
TGGTGGCGGTGGCGCTGCCGCGGTCGCTGGAGATGGTGGCGGCGGTGCTGGCGGTGGCCAAGGCGGGCGCGGCTTACCTGCCGGTGGATCCCGGGTACCCGGACGACCGGATCGAGTTCATGCTCACCGACGCCGCACCGGTCGCGGTGCTGACGACCGGGGGGGCGCAGACGCAGCTACCCGCCCAGGTCCTGCGCGTCATCCTGGATGACCCGCAGGTGGCTGCGGCGGTGGCCGGACAGCCCGATGGCGCTGTTACCGATCAAGAGCGGATCGCGCCGCTGCTGCCTGATCATCCGGCCTACGTGGTCTACACGTCGGGGTCCACCGGGCGGCCCAAGGGCGTGCTGGTCAGCCACCGGGGCCTGGCCAGCCTGTCCGCCTTCCTGGTCGAGACCATGGAGGTGACGCCGGAATCGCGGGTGGCGCAGCTCCTGTCGCTGAGCTTTGACATGTCACTCACGGAGATCGTGCCTGCGCTGTCGGCCGGGGCGGCCCTGGTGCTGCCCGAGCCTGGACTGCTGGCCGGGGCGGCGCTGGCCGAGGCGCTGCGTGAGCTGCGCGCCAGCCACGCCGTGGTGGCGCCGTCAGCCCTGGCCGGGGCGGCGCCGGAGCGGCTTCCCGAGCTGGAGTGCCTGGTCGTCGGCGGTGAGGCCTGCCCGGGCGAGCTGGCCGGGCAGTGGTCCGTCGGCCGGCGGATGTTCAACGGCTACGGCCCGACCGAGACGATGGTGTGCGTGACTTTCAGCCCGCCGTTGTCGGGCCGGGAGGCTCCGTCGATCGGCGGGCCGATGTGGAACGTGCGCGCGTACGTGCTGGACGATCGGCTGCGGCCGGTGCCGCCGGGAGTGGCCGGGGAGCTGTACCTGATCGGGCCGGGCATGGCCCGCGGCTACCTGAACCAGCCCGGGCTGACCGCGCAGCGGTTCGTGGCCTGCCCGTTCGGGTCCGGGGAGCGGATGTACCGGACCGGCGACCTGGTGCGCTGGCGCGACGACGGCGAGCTCGACTACCTGGGCCGGGTCGACGACCAGGTCAAGATCCGCGGATTCCGGGTCGAGCCCGCTGAGGTGGAGACGGTGCTGGCGGGGCAGCCGGGAGTGGCCCAGGCCGTGGTCGTAGTGCGGGAGGACCGGCCGGGCGACCGGCGGCTGGTGGGCTATGTACTGCCTGAGGCGGGGGAGGCGCTGGATCCGGTGGAGTTGCGGGCCGCTGCTGCGCGGGTTCTGCCCGTGCACATGGTGCCGGCCGGGGTCGTGGTGCTGGACGCGCTCCCGTTGTCGGTGAACGGGAAGCTGGACCGGCGCGCGCTGCCGGCGCCGCAGTTCGCGGGCGGCGGCGGCCGGGAGCCGTCCTCGCCGGCGGAGGAGCGCTTGTGCGGGCTGTTCGCGCAGGTGCTGGGGGTGGAGCGGGTCGGGGTGGACGACAGCTTCTTCGACCTGGGCGGGCACTCGCTGCTCGCGGCGGTGCTCGTCGCCCGGCTCGAGAACGAGCTCGCCATCAAGATCAGCCTGCAGGATCTGCTGGCCGATCCGTCGGTCGGCGCCATCGCCCGCCGGGGGAACCGATGATGGACCTGGCCGCGCGCGGTGTGACCCTCTACTCGACCTGCCTGTCCAGCATCGGCTACGGCCTGCAGGCCCACTTGCGCAAGCTGGTGGAAATGGCCGGCTGGGTGCAGGACGCGGGCTACCGCGGAGCGCTGCTGTACAGCGACGGCGCCTCGATGGACGCCTGGCTGTCGGCCCAGGCCGCGATCGCCAGCACTACCACGTTCGTGCCGCTGGTGGCGGTCCAGCCGATCGACAAGAGCCCGTTCGCGGTCGCCCGGGCGGTGTCATCGCTGGCCCACCTGTACGGCCGGCCAGTTGACATCAACTTTGTCAGCGGCGGGTTCAGCCGCGATCTCACCGTCCAGGGGGACGTCCTGGCCCACGACGCCCGCTACGACCGGCTTATCGAGTACGCGACGATCGTCAGGATGCTGCTCGAAGGCGGCCTGGCCAACTACGCGGGCCAGCACTACAGCGTCCGCCGGGCGCGGCTGACCGAACCGGTGCCGGCCGACCTGCGGCCGAGGGCGTACGTGTCCGGCTCGTCGGCGGCCAGCCTGCGGGCGGGGGAGGCGCTCGGCCTCGGCCAGCTGTCATTCCCGCTGCTGCCGGGAGACTTCGCCAGTCCCGCCGTCCCCAGGAACAAGTTCGGCTCAGGCATCAGCGTCGGAATCATCGCGCGCGAGGACTCGGCCCAGGCGTGGCGCATCGCGCACAAGCGCTTCCCGGCCGACCCGAAAGGGGCCGAGAGAATGAAGCTGCTGCTCTCGGCCTCTATATCATCCTGGCAGTCCCAACTGGCGGCCGTGCCCATTCCCGATCAGTGCCCGGGAGAGGCGTACTGGCTCGTCCCCTTCCGCTATCTCCACACGTTCTGCCCCTATCTGGTGGGGAGCTACGACGAGGTGGCAGCGGCGGTGGCGACGTACCTGAGCGGCGGTGTCGGCACCTTCGTGCTCGACCTGCCCGCGGAGCCGGACGACCTGCACCATGCGCGGATCGCGATCGAGCGCGCCGTCGCCGCCAGGGACGGCGCGGCAGCCTGAGGCGATACCGCCGATCGCGTGGTCAGGCCGACGTGGTCCAGCGCGGGATGGCGTCATTCCGCGGCGCTGCCAGCCGCCGGTAATCGTGTAAAACAGCCTTCATCCCGGGAACCAGCTCGGGATGAAGGCTGTCGGCCAGGGCAAACGGATGCGAAGTGAGCTTGAATGCCCGGTGCCGCTGCCGCGGCGGTCGTCATCCGGCGGTCCTCATCCTGTCGTCATCCGGTCGCGCTCGACCGCCTCGTACAGCGCCCGGATGTTGGCGCTGCCGAAGCCGTGGGCGCCCTGGCGCTGGATGAACTCGTAGAACAGCGTGTTCCGCTGGTGCGGCGAGCGGGTGAAAACCTGCAGCAGGTAACCCCATTCGTCTCGATCGGCGAGTACCGAGGAGGCCCGCAGCTGGCCGATCTGCGCGCTCAGCGCCGGCAGGCGCTCCGCCAGCTTGTCGTAGTACCCGGACGGGACGCTGAGGAACTCCACGCCGCGGCCGCTGAATTCCTCGACCACGGGAATAAGGTGATCGACGGCAAATGCCAGATGCTGGACGCCGGGGCCGCCATTCCTGGCCAGGAAGTCGTTCAGCTGACCCGGGCTTTTGAGCGGGTCCGGTGCGACTAGGGTGAAGGTAATGCCGCCGGAAGGGCTGCGGACCACGATCGAGTCCATTGCCTGGTCCCCGACCGCGACGTACTCGGACGAGTAGCGGGCGAGCCCGAGGGCGGCCAGGTAAGAATCGGCCTGACTAGCCAGGGCGTCGCCTTCCAGGCAGATTGCGACGTGGTCAAGCAGCCGGATCTGCTGGGCCCCAGTAACCGATCCGGCCCCGGTGACCGAGGCCGCCGGCGCGGCCGCCCAGCAGCGGCCGGGCGGCAGGACCGGATGATCCCCGGCCGGCATCGGCAGCAGGGTGTGGGAGAGGCCGCCGAGCCCCGTGACGACCGGGTGGCCGGCGCCGGCCGTGTGCACCTTGGCCCCCGCGAGCAGGGCCGCGTCGGCCACCGCAGCAACATCATCGCAGTTCAGGGCGATGTCGGCGATTCCGTCACCGTGCTCGTCGAGGAACCGGGCGGCGCCCGGCCCTGCCGTCACGATCAGCTGGACCTGCCCCTGGCGCAGCA
>DASWUW010000790.1:0-2811 GCA_036406335.1 Trebonia sp. | reverse complement strand
CGCCTGGGCGACGACGGACGCCTCGGCGTGGGCCGCGGTGGACAGGTCGGCCCGCACGCCGCGGCTGAAACCGTCCCGCGGGTCACCGTCGATGTAGGGGGCGTACTCGGTCGGGCAGTGCCGGTTCCACGCCGCCGCGAGGATGTCCGGGCCGCGCCACGCGATCGCGCCCACCTGCCGCCACCAGTCGGAGCTGCGGCCCGCCAGTTCCCGCGCGCGCTCGGCCAGCGGCCGCGGCAGGTCCCCGGGCGCGATCACGGCGTCGGCGGCCGCGGGCCGCCCGGCCTGGCTCCACTGCCGGTCCCAGCGCAGGAAGGTCCGGTCGAAGACGAGGTCACGGCCCTCGGCCAGGGCGTGCTGGGCGGCCAGGGCCCGGGTGACGTCCTCGTCCGGCAGCACCAGTATGTCCGCGGTCAGGGCGGCGGGCAGGTCAGCGGGCTCGATGACCCGGACCGGGATGTCCGGCAGCATGACCCGCAGGAACTGGGCCGCCCGCTCCGGCGGCAGCGCCCGGATGTCCTTGGCCAGCGGCTTGAAGCCGGCCTGGAACCCGCGGCCGAGGATCAGGATCTCCGCCGCGTCGCGGTGCCGGGCGAAAAAGGCCTCGTGGCCCGCGTGCACCACCGGCAGGTAGAGCAGGACCTGCTTCAAGGCTCAGCCCCGGGTCCGCCCGGCGGGCGCGAGCTTCTTGCGGGGCGAGCCGGACTTGACCGTGGAGGAGACCGCGGAATCCGGGTTGCCCATCTCGCGCTGGATGACCTCGCGCAGCCGGGCCGACGTGCTCACGGTGGCCATCCGCTCGAGCACCTCCACCCGGCCGCAGTAGCCAGCTTCGAGCTCGCGGATCTCAGCCGGGGAGTAGGTTTCCTCGGTCGCGACCAGCACGTCCGGGCGCACCGCCTTGATCAGCGCCCACTTGGGGTGCTGGGTGTGCTTGAGGGTGACCAGGCCCACGCCGCGCTGGTGGGTGACCATGCGCAGCCGCTCCGCCTGGGGGACGACGGGCCGGCTCTCCCCTTTGCGGGCGCGGATCTTCTCGTCGCTGTCCAGGCCGACGATGAGGAAGTCGCCGAACTGCCGGGCCGCCTCGAGGTACATCGAGTGGCCTTCGTGCAGGATGTCGAATGAACCGCTGGTCAGCACGACCTTGAAGCCCAGCGTGCGCAGCGCGTTGACGGTGGTGGAGATCTCCTCGTAGTCCTCCAGGAAGCGCTGGTCGAAGTTGGAGGCATCGGCGAACAGGCTGCTCGACACGCCCAGGGAGGACAGCAGGGGGGCGGGAGCAGCGCCGCCGGACGCGGGCCGGCCGGCTCCGGCCTGGCTGGCCCGCCGTCGCCACAGCTCGGTGATCCGCTTCACTGGCCGCCCCTCTCCACTGGAAGCTGACCGGTAACCCGGTTCAGGTGTTCTTCCCGGAGATCTTACGAGCCCGGCCCGGCGGCGGCGAGCGGCGGCCGCCGGCGGGCGGCTCAGGTCGCGACGGGAATGGCGCCGATGGCCGGGTTCGGGTGGTAGTCCGACAGGTCGAAGTGCTCGGCGCGGAAGTCGTGGATGTCGGTCACGGCCCGCCCGGCCTCGTTCAGCGTGACGGCTGGCAGCGGCCGCGGCTCGGTGGCGAGCATGGCGCGGACGGCGGCGACCTGGTTGGTGTAAATGTGCGCGTCCGAAATCGTGTGGTAGTACGCGACCGCCCGGTAACCGGTGAGCTGCTCGAGCATGAGGGCGAGCGCGGCGTACTGGATCAGGTTGGACGGGACACCGACCGGGACGTCGCCGGAACGCTGGGTCATGTGCACGTGCAGGCCGCCGTCCAGCACCCGCACGTGGACCCAGCCGTGGCAGGGTGCGATGGTGGTCCTGGGCTGCTTGCCTGCTCCCCTGACCTGGTACGGCGCGATCCAGGGGTCGACGAAGTGGGTGCGCAGCCCGGGCAGCTCCCGCAGCTGCTCGACCAGGTGCTTGAACTGGTCGAAGGGCGGTCCGCCGGGAGCGGGGAAGGAATGGAAGGCGCCGCCGTAGGACCCCGGCCCGAGGCTGCCGGGCTCGATGCCCTTCTTCAGCGTCTTCTCCGCGGTGGCCCAGGGCCCCCACCAGTCCACGCCGAACTTCTCGAATTCGGCCAGCGTGGTCGCCCCGTTGATGAACGCGCACAGCTCGCCGATTGGCTTGCGCCAGAACGACCTGATGCTGCGCTCGGTGATGACCGGGAACCCGGCGGCGAGCGGGAACGTCATGGTCTGCTGCATGACGGTCAGCGCGTTGACCCCCTGCCGCGTCGGTGACTCGATCCCGGCATCGAGGACGCGCGCGAGGACCTGGCGGTACTCGGTAGACGGGGGCCGCTGGCCGTAGGGCAGGTACTCCATAGCCCGACAGCTTAGCGGCGCCGTCCGCGCCCGGCCTGACCTGCCGGAGTTAGAATCTGCGGAGGGCGCGCAGCGGCAAGCGGGCCCGGCGCCTGGTAGTCGGCGAACAAGCCTTTCTCTGGTCTGTCAGGCACCGGCACCAGGGCGGAGCAGGCTGGTACGAGGACTGCCGCGAGGTGCTGAGTATCAGCCGCCAAGGGGCGCGCGGGCGGCTGCTGATCGTCTTCCGGGCCGAGCCCGGCCGCGCGGTCCCCGACGGCACCGGCCCCTCCGGAGCGGTCGGCACGGTGCCGAACGACACATTGCCGAACGACCCGGTGCCGAACGACCCGGTGCCGAACGACACATTGCCGAACGACCCGGTGCCGAACGGTCCCGGGCTGGGCGTCTGGTTGAATCTGCACGAACCGGGCGCCGTGCGCGCACTGCTGAACGAGGCGATGGC
>DASWUW010000789.1:0-3238 GCA_036406335.1 Trebonia sp. | reverse complement strand
GACGTGGCCCGGACGCTGGCCGCGCGGTCGGTATTCGGCCACCGGGCGGTGGTGACCGGCGCCGGCCGGGCGGAACTGCTGTCCGGCCTGGGCCTGCTGGCGGCCGGGAAGCCCGCCGCGAACGTGGTCAGCGGCCTGGTGCCGGCGGGCGGCCCCGGCCGGGTGGGGTTCTTGTTCTCCGGCCAGGGCTCGCAGCGGGCGGGGATGGCGGCGGGCCTGCACGCGGCCAGCCCGGTGTTCGCGGCCGCCTTCGACGAGGCGGCGGCCCTGCTCGGGGAACTGCTCGGCGTCCCGGTGGCGGAAGTCGCACTCGGCCGCGGTCCCGGCGGCGCCGACGACCCCCGGGCGGACGAGACCGGTTACGCCCAGCCGTGCCTGTTCGCCCTGCAGGCGGGGCTGGTCGCGGTGCTGCGAAGCTGCGGGATCACCGCGGACGCGGTGGCCGGGCACTCGGTGGGCGAGGTCGCCGCCGCCTACGCGGCGGGCGTGCTCGGCCTGAAGGACGCCTGCGTCCTGGTGGCGGCGCGGGCCCGGGGGATGCAGGCGCTGCCCGCGGGCGGCGCGATGTGCGCGGTCGCCGCCGCGGAACGGGACGTGGCGGCCTTCCTGGACGACGGGGCGCGAGCCGGCTCCGGTCAGCCGGACACCGCGGGAGACGGCGCCCGCCTGGACGCGGGGATCGCGGCAGTCAACGGCCCGGCGGCGGTGGTGATCTCTGGTGATGACGATGCGGTGCGTGCGGTGGCCGAGGAGTTCGCGGGGCGCGGGGCGCGGACGCGGATGCTGCGGGTGTCGCATGCCTTTCACTCGGCGCGGATGGATCCGGTGCTGGCTGACCTGGAGCGGGCGGCTGCGGGGCTCCCGCACGCGGCGCCGCGGGTTCCGTGGGCGGGAGCGCTCCACGGAGAACTGGTCACCGAACCGGGCCCGGCTTACTGGGCGGCGGCGGCGCGGCACCCGGTCCGCTTCGCGGACGCGGTGGCGGCACTGGCCGCAGAGGGCGTGCGGACCTTCATCGAGATCGGGCCGGACGGCACGCTGAGCGCGCTCGGGCCGGCCGCGGCCGACGGCGGCCCCGCGGTCTTCATCCCGGTGCAGCGGCCTGGCACCGCGGCGGCCGACGCGCTGCTGGCGGCGCTGGGCCGGGCCCACGTGGCCGGCGTGGCGGTCGACTGGACGAGCGTGCTCGCGGCCGGGGAGCCAGCCGAGCTGCCCACCTACGCGTTCCAGCGGCAGCGGTTCTGGACCCGGCCGGGCCGGCCCGCGGCCGCGGCCGCGGCCGGCGGACCCGGCGCCGCCACCGCGGCCGAGGGGCGCTTCTGGACCGCGGTCGAGGACGGCGACCTGGCCGCGGTCGCGGGCACCCTGGCCGTTGACCCGCGGCTCCCGCTGAACGAAGCGCTGCCCGCGCTCTCGTCCTGGCGCCGCCGGGAGCGGGCCACCGCGCAGACCGCGGGCTGGCGGTACCGGATCGACTGGGTGCCGGCCCCCCCGCGCGACCCGGCCGGGCTGGCCGGCCGCTGGCTGGTCGTCACCCCGGCCGCGGAGAGCCTGGCCGGCTGGTGCGCCGCCGCCCTGAGCGCGCACGGCGCCCGGGTCGCGGTGGTGGAAGCGGACCCGGCGGGCAGCCGGGCGGCGCTCGGCCGCGCGGTGGCCCAGGTCCTCGGGGACGAGCCGGCCGCGGGCGTGGTCTCGCTGCTCGCCCTGCGGGAGGCGCCGCTGGACGGCCTGCCCGGGATGCCCGCCGGCCTGGCGGGCTCGCTCACGCTGGTGCAGGCGCTGGGCGACCTGCGGGTGCCCGCGCCGCTGTGGGTGCTGACCCGCGGCGCGGTGGCGACCGGACCCGGTGAGCCCCTCACCAGCCCGGTCCAGGCGCAGGCATGGGGTTTTGGCCGGGTGGCCGCCCTTGAGCACCCGGACCACGGCGGCGGCCTGATCGACCTGCCGCCCGCGCCCGACGAGCAGACGGCGGCCCAGCTCGCCGCGGTCCTCGCCAGCCCGGGCGAGGACCAGGTAGCCCTGCGCCGGCCCGGGATCCTGGCCCGGCGGCTGGTCCGCGCGGACCCGCCGCGCATCCGCCCCGCGTGGCAGCCGCACGGTACCGTGCTGGTCACCGGGGGAACCGGGTCGATCGGCGGCCACACGGCGCGCTGGCTGGCCCGGCGCGGTGCCCCCGGCCTTGTCCTCACCTCCCGGTCGGGGCCGGCCGCGTTCGGCGCCGCCCGGCTCGCCGCCGGGCTCGCCGCGGCCGGGACCACCGCGCAGATCGTGGCCTGCGACAGCGCCGACTCCCGGGCCCTGACCGGCCTGCTGGCCGGGGACAGCACCGGCCCGCTGACCGCGGTCTTCCATACCGCGGGGATACCGGAAGCCACCGCCGTCTACGACACCGACCCGGCCGGGCTGGCCGCCGCCGGCGGCGCCAAGGCGGCGGGCGCCGCCTTGCTGGACGGGCTGACCGCCGGAATGGGCCTGGAGCGGTTCGTGCTGTTCTCCTCCGTCGCCGCCACCTGGGGCAGCGCCCTCCAGCCGGGTTACGCGGCGGCCAACGCCTACCTCGACGCACTGGCTGAGAACCGGCACGCCCGCGGCCTGCCCGCCACCTCGGTGGCCTGGGGACCGTGGGCCGGCGGCGGGATGACCGACGCGGAAAGCGCCGGCCAGCTCCGGCGGCGCGGGCTCCGGCCGATGGACCCAGGGCAGGCCATGGCGGCGCTCGCCCTGGCCGTCGACGGGGGCGACACTCAGGTGACGGTGGCCGACGTGGACTGGGCGCGGTTCGCCCGGCCGTTCACCCTGCGCCGGGCCAGCCCCCTCATCGAGTCCCTGCCCGAGGTCAGCGCGGCGCTCGGCGGCGGCGCGGCCCCGGCGGCCGGCGGTGCCTCCGGCCAGGGCGGGCTGGCCCGCCGTCTGGCCGGGCTCCCGGTCGCGGGCCAGGACGAGCTGCTGGCCGAGCTGGTGCGGGCCGAGGCGGCCGCGGTCCTCGGGCACGCGTCACCCGACGCCATCGGGACCGACCAGGCGTTCAGCGACCTCGGCGCCGACTCGCTGACCGCCGTCGAGCTGCGGGACCGGCTGACCGCCGCCACCGGGACGCGGCTCCCGGCGACGCTGCTGTTCGACTACCCGACGCCGGCCGCGCTCGCCCGCTACCTGCGGCTGGCCGTCACCGGCGGCGAGGACGCGGCCCGCCGGCCGGTCCTGGCCGAACTCGACCGGCTGGAATCGCTGCTCGGGT